>NZ_RCOA01000031.1:0-29829 GCF_004307585.1 Pseudomonas sp. Sample_20
CTCGACCCCTAGCACCCCATGCTAGTGCGCTACCGGACTGCGCTACGCCCCGACTGATGTTGCATCTCGCTCTTCACCTCGAAGAGCTCTCAAGAATATATCGCAAGCGTTTGAAAACTGGAAGTATTCAAACGCCGCTTTTTATTTCTTGAGCACCACCAGGACATCTTCCAATTCGGCAATCATCTGCCGAATCATCTGTTTGTACTGGGTGGTATCGTCTTTGGCTTCGTCGCCGGACAGACGCAGACGTGCGCCGCCGATGGTGAAACCCTGATCGTAAAGGAGCGCGCGGATCTGCCGGATCATCAGCACGTCCTGGCGCTGATAATACCGGCGATTCCCGCGGCGTTTGACGGGGTTGAGCTGAGGAAACTCCTGCTCCCAGTAGCGCAGCACGTGTGGCTTTACGGCACACAGCTCGCTGACTTCACCAATGGTGAAGTAGCGTTTGCCCGGGATGACGGGTAGTTCGTCGTTATGACTTGGTTCCAGCATAAGCCTCAACTCGGGCCTTCAACTTCTGCCCTGGACGAAAGGTGACCACACGGCGAGCCGTGATCGGGATTTCTTCCCCCGTTTTCGGGTTGCGGCCAGGCCGCTGGCGTTTGTCCCGAAGGTCGAAATTGCCGAAACCGGACAATTTGACCTGCTCGTTGTCTTCAAGAGCGTGCCTGATTTCCTCGAAAAACAGTTCTACCAATTCCTTGGCTTCCCGCTTGTTCAGGCCCAGCTCTTCATACAGACGTTCCGCCATCTCAGCTTTCGTCAAAGCCCCCATACGTCACTTCCTTAACGTGGCGTTCAACCTTTGTTCGAGCGAGGTGAGGATATTTTGCGTCGTCGAATTCACCTCATCGTCATTAAGAGTGCGCGATGGATGCTGCCAGGTCAAGCCAACTGCAAGGCTTTTTCTATCAGGATCAATACCTTTACCCTGATACACGTCAAACAGCCTGAGCTCTGTGAGCCATTCGCCTGCATTTTCACGGATTACGTCCAGCACAGCCGAGGCCGCGACGTCTTTGTGCGCGATCAGTGCGAGGTCACGACGCACTTCAGGAAAGCGCGACAACTCGTGGAATTTCGGCATTTTACCGAGCGCCACTTCCGCCAGAACCAGCTCGAAGACGAACACCGGACGATCCAGCCCCAAGGCTTTCGACAATTCTGGGTGGATCGCACCAATGAAGCCTACTTCGCGACCTTCACGCTCGATGCGCGCGGTCTGCCCCGGATGCAGCGCCGGGTGTTTGCCCGGAGCAAAGGTGAACGAATCCAAGGCACCAGCGAAACCCAGTACCGCTTCCACGTCAGCCTTTACGTCGAAGAAGTCGACGGTATCCCGACCCTGCGCCCAGCCTTCCGGCAAGCGACTCCCGCAAACAACCCCGGACAGCATAGGCTCTTGCTTCAAGCCCTCAAGCTGACCAACGAAGCGCAGGCCGCTCTCGAACAGACGCACGCGATCCTGCTGACGGTTGAGGTTGTGCTGCAACGCCTTGACCAGACCTGGCCACAACGACGAGCGCATGGCGGCCATATCGTTGGAGATCGGATTGGCCAGCAACAGCGGCTCGACACCTGGATTGAACAGTTCGAACTGACGCGGATCGATGAAGCTGTAAGTGATCGCTTCCTGATAACCACGAGCAACCAGCAGACGACGCAGCTCAGGCAGATCACTACGCGCTTCGGCCTTGGCTTGTGGCGCCAGACGCGCTTGCGGGTAGCGAACCGGCAGACGGTTGTAACCGTACAGGCGAGCCAGCTCTTCGATCAGGTCGACTTCCAGGCTGATATCGAAGCGATGGCTTGGCACTTCAACGCGCCATTGGCCTTCGCCATCAGCGGTAATACTCAGGCCCAAGGCACTGAGCAGACGCTCGACCTGTGCCGAATCCATCTCCATGCCGAGCATCTGAGTGATGCGCTGCGCGCGCAGAGTGATCGGTGCAATCGATGGCAGATGTTGCTCGCTGACGGTCTCGATGATCGGACCAGCTTCGCCGCCAGTGATTTCCAGCAGCAGGCCAGTGGCGCGCTCCATGGCTTCACGGGCCAGCTGCCAGTCAACGCCACGCTCGTAGCGATGCGAAGCGTCGGTATGCAAGCCGTAAGAACGTGCCTTGCCGGCAACCGCAATCTGATCAAAGAACGCAGATTCGAGGAACACATCACGGGTGGTCGCGGAAACACCGCTGTGCTCGCCGCCCATGACACCGGCGATCGCCAGTGCACGAGTGTGGTCAGCGATGACCAGAGTATCGCTACGCAGGCTGACTTCCTGACCATCAAGCAGAACCAGCTTCTCGCCCTCTTCAGCCATGCGCACACGAATGCCGCCATTGATTTCGGCGAGATCGAAAGCGTGCAGTGGCTGGCCGAGCTCGAGCATCACGTAGTTGGTGATGTCGACGGCAGCGTCGATGCTGCGCACGTCGGCGCGACGCAGACGTTCAACCATCCACAGCGGAGTTGGCTTCGACAGGTCGACGTTACGGATGACCCGACCCAAGTAACGTGGGCAGGCAGCTGGGGCCAGCACCTCGACCGAACGGACTTCGTCGTGTACCGCTGCAACCGCAGCCACCACAGGACGGGTTACCGGCACGGCGTACAGCGCGCCGACTTCACGGGCCAGACCGGCCAAGGACAGGCAGTCACCACGGTTGGGAGTCAGGTCAACCTCGATGCTGGCGTCTTCCAGATCCAGGTACACACGGAAATCTTCGCCCACCGGCGCATCGGCCGGCAGCTCCATCAGACCGTCGTTGCCCTCACCGACCTGCAGCTCTGCCTGCGAGCACAGCATGCCGTTGGACTCGACGCCACGCAGCTTGGCCTTCTTGATCTTGAAGTCGCCCGGCAGCTCTGCGCCGATCATGGCGAACGGAATCTTCAGGCCCGGGCGCACGTTTGGCGCTCCGCACACGACCTGGAAGGTTTCCGCGCCATTGCTGACCTGGCACACGCGCAATTTGTCGGCATCCGGGTGTTGCTCGGTACTCAGCACCTCGCCCACCACCACGCCACTGAATACACCGGCGGCCGGCGTAACGCTATCGACCTCAAGACCGGCCATCGACAGACGAGCAACCAGCTCATCGCGATCTACCTGCGGGCTAACCCAGCCACGCAGCCATTGTTCACTGAATTTCATCCTGCTCTCCTAAGAATTCGTTACGACTAGCGAAATTGCGCAAGGAACCGCAAGTCGTTGTCGAAGAACAGACGCAAGTCGTTCACGCCGTAACGGAGCATGGCCAGACGCTCGACGCCCATGCCGAAGGCAAAGCCGGAGAACTCTTCCGGGTCGATGCCGGACATGCGCAGCACGTTCGGGTGAACCATGCCGCAGCCCATCACTTCCAGCCAGCCAGTCTGCTTGCAGACGCGGCAGCCTTTGCCACTGCACATCACGCATTCCATATCGACTTCGGCGGATGGCTCGGTGAACGGGAAATACGAAGGACGGAAACGCACGGCCAGTTCTTTCTCGAAGAACACCCGCAGGAATTCTTCGATGGTGCCTTTGAGATCGGCAAAATTGATATCGCGATCGACCAGCAGGCCTTCGACCTGGTGGAACATCGGCGAGTGGGTGATATCGGAGTCGCTGCGATACACGCGGCCTGGGCAGACGATGCGGATCGGCGGCTGCTTCGATTCCATGGTGCGGACCTGTACCGGCGAGGTGTGGGTGCGCAGCAACATGTTGGCATTGAAATAGAAGGTGTCATGCATCGACCGGGCCGGGTGATGGCCTGGGATGTTGAGCGCTTCAAAGTTGTGGTAGTCGTCTTCGACCTCTGGGCCTTCGGCAATGCCGTAGCCAATGCGGGTGAAGAACTGCTCAACGCGCTCCAGAGTCCGGGTGACCGGATGCAGACCGCCGGAGGTCTGGCCACGGCCCGGCAACGTCACGTCGATGGATTCGGCAGACAGTTTGGCAGCCAGCTCGGCTTCTTCAAACAATGCCATGCGCGCATTGAGAACGCCTGTAACACGTTCCTTGGCAACGTTGATCAGCGCACCGACTTGCGGACGCTCTTCGGCCGGCAGATTCCCCAGGGTCTTCATCACCTGAGTCAATTCGCCCTTCTTGCCAAGGTATTGAACCCGGATTTGCTCCAGGGCATTGATATCTTCAGCGCTTTGCACAGCCTCTAGTGCTTGAGAGACCAGCGCATCCAGGTTTTCCATGTACAGACTCCAGATACAAAATAGGGGAAGAGCTTGAAGGCTCTTCCCCTATTTATGACGTTTAACACCTGGCCCCACAGAGGTGAGGCCGGGTGACTGTCGGGGGTACTTAAGCCAAGGTGGCTTTAGCTTTCTCGACAATCGCAGCAAACGCCGCTTTTTCGTTCACTGCCAGATCAGCCAGAACCTTGCGGTCGATCTCGATGGACGCTTTTTTCAGGCCAGCGATGAAACGGCTGTAGGACAGACCGTTAACACGAGCACCAGCGTTGATACGAGCGATCCACAGAGCGCGGAACTGACGTTTTTTCTGACGACGGTCACGGTAGGCGTACTGGCCTGCCTTGATTACCGCTTGCTTGGCAACACGGAATACGCGGGAGCGTGCGCCGTAGTAGCCTTTAGCAAGTTTCAGAATTTTTTTGTGACGCTTACGGGCAATGACGCCACGCTTTACACGAGCCATGAGTTACTTCCTCTATTCTTGACTAAATTAACGAAGGCGCAGCATGCGCTCGACTTTTGCCACGTCAGACGGATGCAGCAAGCTGCTACCGCGCAGTTGACGCTTACGCTTGGTCGACATTTTGGTCAGGATGTGGCTCTTGAAAGCGTGCTTGTGCTTGATGCCGTTAGCAGTTTTCAGAAACCGCTTGGCAGCACCACTTTTGGTTTTCATTTTTGGCATGTTCGGATACTCCGCATTCAGTTGATAAACATAATCAGAAGGCCTGCCGTGCCCTGTTGATTACTTCTTCTTTTTCGGGGCGATGACCATGATCAGCTGGCGTCCTTCCATCTTAGGATGCTGTTCGACCGAACCGTACTCGAGCAGGTCTTGTTCAACCCGCTTGAGGAGTTCCATCCCCAGCTCCTGGTGGGCCATCTCACGGCCGCGGAATCGCAAGGATACCTTGGCCCTGTCCCCGTCACTCAGGAAACGTACCAGGTTGCGCAGTTTTACCTGGTAATCCCCTTCCTCCGTCCCTGGACGAAACTTGATTTCTTTAACCTGAATCTGCTTCTGGTTTTTCTTCGCCGCGGCAATCTGCTTCTTCTTCTCGAAGATCGATTTGCCGTAGTCCATCACCCGGCAAACAGGCGGGACTGCATCTGCGGAAATTTCCACCAGATCAAGCTTTGCTTCTTCAGCGATACGAAGCGCTTCATCAATCGAGACGATGCCAATCTGCTCGCCATCAGCGCCAATTAACCGAACCTCGCGTGCCGAGATATTCTCGTTGATCGGGGCTTTCGGTGCAGCTCGTTTATCTTGTCTCATTTCACGCTTAATAATAATTACTCCGAATCTGGGCGACCACGCCGGGAAACCGCTTGCGCGAGAAACTCAGCGAACTGGGCGACGGGCATCGAGCCCAGGTCAGCACCTTCACGAGTACGCACAGCGACAGTCTGCATCTCGACTTCCTTATCTCCGATAACCAAAAGATAGGGAACCTTGAGCAAAGTATGCTCGCGGATTTTAAAGCCGATCTTTTCATTTCTCAAGTCGGACTTGGCACGAAATCCGCTTTCGTTGAGAGTTTTTTCAACCTCTGCAACAAAATCTGCCTGTTTATCAGTGATATTCATGATCACCGCCTGGGTTGGCGCGAGCCACGCAGGGAAGGCACCTTCGTAGTGCTCGATCAGAATCCCGACGAAACGCTCAAACGAACCGAGGATCGCGCGGTGCAACATTACCGGGTGTTTGCGGCTGTTGTCTTCAGAGACGTATTCAGCGCCCAAACGGACAGGCAGGTTAAAATCGAGCTGCAAGGTACCACACTGCCAGACGCGACCGAGACAATCTTTCAGCGAGAACTCGATCTTCGGCCCGTAGAAAGCACCCTCGCCTGGCTGCAGATCGTACGGCAGGCCAGCAGAATCAAGGGCTGCAGCCAATGCTGCTTCAGCGCGATCCCACAGCTCATCGGAGCCGACGCGTTTTTCCGGACGAGTGGACAGTTTCATCTCGACTTCGGTAAAGCCGAAATCGCGATAGACGTCCATGGTCAGCTTGATGAACGCAGCGGACTCGGCCTGCATCTGCTCTTCGGTGCAGAAAATGTGCGCGTCGTCCTGGGTGAACGCTCGCACACGCATGATGCCGTGCAACGCACCCGATGGCTCGTTACGGTGACAGGCACCGAACTCGGCCAGACGCATCGGCAACTCACGGTAGCTTTTCAGGCCCTGATTGAACACCTGCACGTGGCACGGGCAGTTCATCGGCTTGATGGCGTAGTCGCGGTTTTCCGACTGAGTGGTGAACATGTTGTCGGCATAGTTGGCCCAGTGCCCGGATTTCTCCCACAGGCTGCGGTCGACGACTTGAGGAGTCTTGATCTCAAGGTAGCCGTTGTCGCGCTGGATCTTGCGCATGTACTGCTCGAGCACCTGATACAGAGTCCAGCCATTCGGGTGCCAGAACACCATGCCCGGCGACTCTTCCTGAGTGTGGAACAGGCCCAGGCGCTTGCCGATCTTGCGGTGATCGCGCTTCTCGGCTTCTTCGATGCGCTGGATGTATGCCGCCAGTTGCTTCTTGTCGGCCCAGGCAGTGCCGTAAACGCGCTGCAACTGCTCGTTCTTGGCGTCGCCACGCCAGTAGGCGCCCGACAGCTTGGTCAGCTTGAAGGATTTCAGGAAACGCGTATTCGGCACGTGCGGACCGCGGCACATGTCGACGTACTCTTCGTGATAGTACAGACCCATGGCCTGCTCGTTCGGCATGTCTTCGACCAGGCGCAGCTTGTAGTCTTCGCCACGGGCCTTGAACACTTCGATCACTTCGGCGCGCGGAGTGACTTTCTTGATGACGTCGTAATCCTTCTCGATCAGCTGCTGCATGCGCTGTTCGATGGCCGCCATGTCTTCCGGCGTAAATGGACGCTCGTAGGCGATGTCGTAATAGAAGCCTTCGTCGATGACCGGGCCGATGACCATCTTCGCGGTCGGGTACAGCTGTTTGACCGCGTGGCCAACCAGGTGCGCGCAAGAGTGACGAATGATCTCCAGCCCCTCTTCATCCTTTGGCGTAATGATTTGCAGGGTCGCGTCGCTGCTGATGATGTCGCTGGCGTCGACCAGTTGGCCATTGACCTTGCCGGCGAGCGTGGCCTTGGCCAGACCTGCACCAATGGATGCGGCGACCTCGGCTACGGAAACCGGGTGATCGAATGAACGTTGACTGCCGTCGGGAAGAGTAATAGTTGGCATGGCGCCTCCTCTCCTAGTGGTGACCCCTACCAAAGGTCACGTGGGTTGGGATGAGCCAGTACAAGATCCGATCCAGGCCATTCAATGACGAACGCCTGCCTTACAGCGGCAGGAGCCTTGCGGCCAACCGGAAAACCGAACCAGAGTGACTGGGATTCAAATCGGAAAAATTCGCACGCCGACCGCTTCGGGACTGAAGGTCATCCGAAGCCTGAGAACGCTTGAGCCCGGCATGCTAGCACAGATGAGCGGTCGCTCACGCCCTGATTTGGCAGAAGGCGAAATGTCCGATTTTATGCCAGAGTGCTGAACTTGATCGGCCCTTGCGCCCTCAGATAACAAGACATTGACCCACAAGGAGCATCCTCGCATGCGTCTGAAAAGCTTATTCGCCGTCGTCGCCCCCGTCGTCCTGCTGCTGCCACTGAGCGCCCATGCCGACTGGCCGAAAGGCGAGCGCGAAAAGTACATGGCCCAGTGCACTCAGGCTGCGACCCAGCAAATCGGTGCTGCAGCGGCGAAATCCCACTGCGCTTGCGGAGCTGACGCCATCAAGTCCTATCCGGCCAGCGACATTCAGGCGCTGATGGACAACAAGGCGACTCCTGAATTGCAACAGAAAGCCCTTGGCCAGATCGCCAAATGCAAGGCAAATACCGCCCCGAAAAAATAAGAAAACCGGGCATTAACATCGGCTGAAAGGCGGAAAAAAGTGCTGGAAATGAGCCTTTTCAGACGATTTATGCAGGTTTTACAGGTTTTTTTATCGTCTTTACGTTTCGCTGAAAGCCTTTCAAACCGGGGCTTTCAGCAGAAACGGGTGGTAAAGAAAACACGACTGATTGGCAAACAGCACGTCCGGGGGGCTCCCAAAGCGAACATTTCGACTATGATACCCGGGTGTGCCCAGTTGGCCTGAGCAGCACAGTACACTGAAAATATATGTTTCTTGGAGATACACCATGTCTAATCGCCAAACCGGCACCGTTAAATGGTTCAACGATGAAAAAGGCTTCGGCTTCATCACTCCTCAAGGTGGCGGTGACGACCTGTTCGTACACTTCAAAGCTATCGAATCCGACGGTTTCAAAAGCCTGAAAGAAGGCCAGACCGTCTCTTTCGTGGCTGAGAAAGGCCAAAAGGGTATGCAAGCTGCACAGGTTCGCCCAGAGTAATTTCTCGGTGCACTAAAAAAACCCCGTCCAAGTGACGGGGTTTTTTATGTCTTGAACAAAGTGTTCAGCCGCAATTGACGCGGGTAACCACCAGGTTGTTGTCGGTGTTCAGATTCAGGCGATCGGAGCGGTATTCCAGGGTGATCATGTCGTTTGGCTTGAGGAAGCGCGCATTTTGCGCCCCAGCCTTCGCACGTGCCTGATCCAGCAATTCAGGGGATGCCTTCTTGCCGATGGCGAATTGCGCTGCCGATGCTTCGCAGCGGCTGCTCCCCGATTCAGCAGCCACGGGTTCCTTTGCCGACTCGCTGGAGGTTGTGCTGCAACCAGCCAACAGAGCAGCGGCCATCAGTGCACCCAGTGTCGCGAACTTCAAAGGCATGAAGCCTCCTTGTTTTCAAATGTTTAAGCAGAGATCGTGCGACCGCCAATGCGGCGTTTGGTTTCAAGGCTCAAGCCATGCCCTGCCCCACGAGCGGAAAAATGCCGAGTGTGCCTGAGCCGCCCTGTCCGGCTCATCAAACATTCGTGACTGAATATTAACGACCTCAATAAACGTCGATGTAGTCGTAGGGCGGATTCGGCCAGTTGTCTTTGAGTGCGTTGAAAATCTGCATCACCCAGACTTCATCGCTGGCTGCGACGTTACCCACATAGCCGGAGCCCTTTGCCCAGGTTTCCAGGCGAAACAGCAGACCGTCGATATCCTGCCCACCGGTCACGGTTGACAAATAGGCGATGCCGTCTTTGGTCACGCGCAATTGGTTGTGTACGTCGTCACTGCCCGAGGCGAGCAATTGGCGCACTGCTTCGAGTGTGAGGCCGTCAGGGCTATTCAGATCGATCTGCACAACAGGGTCCTTGGTAAGCCGGAAAAGACCAAGTGTCGCATAGCGCTCCGCTCATGCCTAAGTCGCAGTGCCAAACGCCGCGCAAAATGGTTAACTCGAAAAACAGACATCCTGACCTTTCGAGCCTCCCATGACCAGTGTAAGCATCGACGCCGCCATCAACGCCAAATGGGCCGAAGGACACAGCTCTTACAGCCCCGGCACGACGGAAGAACTGGCGCTGATCGGCATCGATCTACTGGTCAAGGAGTTGGGAATAGAAGCGGCGCAGCATTTTATCAATCAGGTATTCGAACGCTATCCGATCGGCCAGGCCGAACAGCCGCAGTGAAAACCCGCAGGCAAACTGCCTGCGGGTCGACGACTTATTTCAGGCGGTTCAGGCGCTCGGTCAGCAGATCAAAGAACCCCTGGGCGTCGCCATTTTCGACCCAGAACGCATTCTTCGGTGCTTTCAAACCGTCATACCAGTCAACGATGGTCTGGCCGAATGTCGGTCCTTCACGACTATCCACCACGACGTTGACCGACCGACCGGTAAACAGCTCAGGCTTGAGCAGATACGCCACAACGGTGGCGTCATGCACCGGGCCGCCGGGAATGCCGTAGTGCTCCATATCGCCCTTGATGTATTCGTTGAGAATGTCGCCGACGATCTTGCTCGCATTGTTGTTCAGCGCGGCGATCTGCTTCAGGCGCGCGTCACTGGTCAAGATCTTGTGGGTCACGTCCAGCGGCAGATAGGTGAGTTTCACCCCGCTCTTGAGCACCACCTCGGCAGCCTGCGGATCGGCGAACAGGTTGAATTCAGCCACAGGAGTGATGTTGCCACCGTTGAAATGCGCCCCGCCCATGATCACCACTTCCTTGATGCCCTGAACGATTTCCGGCTCCTGGATCAATGCCAGAGCCAGGTTGGTCTGCGGGCCGAGCATGGCGATGGTGATGCTGTGAGGTTTGGCCGATTTAAGAGTGTCGATCAGATAATTGACCGCATTTCCTTGCGCCAGGCCTTTCTTCGGCTCGTGAACCGTCACGCCCGACAAGCCTTCCTTGCCATGAATATTCTCGGCGTAAATCGGCGTGCGCATCAGTGGCTTCGGTGCGCCAGCGTAAACCGGCACGTCTTCGCGCCCTGCCCATTCGCGAGCGAGTCGCGCGTTGCGCGAAGTCTTGTCCAGGCGCACGTTGCCGGCGACAGTCGTTAACGCGCGGATATTCAATTCATCCGGCGACGCCAGCGCGAAGAGCAAAGCGACAACGTCGTCAGCGCCTGGATCGGTGTCGATGATCAAATCGATTTTTTCAGCGGCCTGAACGCCGGTCGCAGTTATCACAGACAAAAGCAGCAGACCCCGAAGCAGTTGATGGATTTTTTCAGCATAGCGTTGCATAGCGCATTCCTTGTGCAGGTGATATCGGAAATCAGAATGTAACCCCGGCGACCAGAACGATGTTGCAGTACGGCTGACATTCTCCTGTACGAATGATCGCCCTGGCTTGTCGGCTCAGTACCTTGAACTGCTCGTGAGTGAGCAGATCCCTACGGCCCAGCGCGCTCTCTTCGTTCATCGCGTCCAGATCGGCCAGCGCCGAGGGCTGCTTATCGAAGATCTCTCTGGCCAGCACATGGCTTTCCACCTGCATCTCGCTGAGTACGACTTTCAGCGTGCTGACGAAATCAGGGATGCCATGGGTCAGCGCCAGATCAATCAGCTCGACACCCGGCGGCACGGGCAAACCGGCGTCGCCGATCACGACCATGTCACCGTGGCCAAGCGAAGCGATCAGTCGCGACAGCGCGACGTTGAGTAATGGAGTCTTTTTCATGCGGGTCTGAACGCCTGTACTTCGGACATGGTTGGAATCGACGGTTGTGCACCGGCGCGGGTAACCGACAGCGCAGCGGCGATCTGACCGTAGCGGATCGCCTCGGCCTCGGATTTGCCATCGGCCAGCGCTGCGGCGAAACCGCCGACAAAGGTGTCGCCTGCGGCCGTGGTATCGACCGCCTTCACGGTCGGCGCGGGGAAGTGTTCAAAGCCCTTGCCATTGGCGAACAACGACCCCTGCGCGCCCAACGTGACGATGACTTTGCCCGCGCCCATGGCAATCAACTGAGTGGCAGCCGTTTCTGCCGACTTCAGCGAGTCGACAGCGAGCCCGCTCAATGCGGCGGCTTCGCTTTCGTTGGGAATCAGATAGTCGATGGCGGCAAACCAGTCTGCCGGCAAAGGACGGCTGGCCGGCGCCGGATTGAGGATGACGGTCTTGCCCAGTTCACGTGCACGCTTTAGCGCATGCCCGACCGTCGCATCGGGAATCTCGAGCTGACAGATCAGCACATCGGCGGCTTGCAAAACCGCATCAAAACGGTCAATTACTGCTTCCGTCATTGCGCCGTTGGCTCCGGCGACAATCACGATGGCGTTCTGGCTGTTGTCATCCACCACAATCAGCGCCACGCCACTGGAATCCTCTACGACGCTGACAGCCTCGCAGTCGATGTGCTCGGCGAGCAAGGCATCGCGCAATCGCACACCGTAGTCGTCATTTCCCACGCAACCGATCATCGCCACCTGCGCACCCAGACGAGCAGCGGCAACTGCCTGATTGGCGCCCTTGCCGCCCGACACGGTGGCAAAGGAATGACCAATCAGCGTTTCACCGCCGCGCGGCAGCCGTGGCGCCCGGGTGACCAGGTCCATGTTCAGGCTGCCTATTACCACTACATTTGCTGGCATACATCACTACTCATCAATTCGGTTTCAGCGATATTCGGTGAACACGCCGGACAGCGGCGCGGTCGATTCGCGCAGGACGATACTTGGGGTCACGATGCGTTGATCAGTGCCC
Organism: Pseudomonas sp. Sample_20; assembly: GCF_004307585.1. Taxonomy (NCBI): domain Bacteria; kingdom Pseudomonadati; phylum Pseudomonadota; class Gammaproteobacteria; order Pseudomonadales; family Pseudomonadaceae; genus Pseudomonas; species Pseudomonas sp. Sample_20. Next base: position 12,311 of record NZ_RCOA01000031.1, read on the forward strand.
GATTCCGGCGCAGCAATTCTGCGCAACAGCACTTCGGCGGCCATCTCGCCCAGTTGCAGGATCGACTGGCCGACCGTGGTCAGCGCCGGATAGACATAACGACTCATCTGAATGTCATCGAAGCCGATCACCGACAGCTCGGCCGGCACTCGCACGTTACGTTCGGCCGCCGCACGCAGCACACCGATACCAATCATGTCGTTGCCGGCAAAAATCGCGCTCGGCGGATTGCTCTCGAGCAGCCGGGCAGCGGCGTTGTAACCGCCGGTGCTGGTGAAGTCGCTTTCGAGCATGCGCTCTTCGCGTACCTCGATTCCCGCCTCTTGCAGCGCTCGGCAATAACCGGCCTGACGCATCTGCGCCACGCTGGTACTGGCCGGACCGCCGATCGTGGCGATGTCGCGATGCCCCAACTCGAGCAGGTGACGGGTTGCCAGATAAGCGCCGTATTCGTGGTCGATGCGCACCAGATCGGCATTTACACCCTCCAGGCCCCGGTCGACGATGACCATCGGCGTCTTCACGCCCGCCAGCCCTTGCGCCAGACCACTGTCACCGCCGGCGGAGGCGACGATCAAACCGTCGATGCGCTTTTCCAGCAACACACGCAAATAGCTGCGCTGCTTGTCCGGGTTGTCGTCGGAGTTACAGAGGATCACGCAATAGCCGTTGCGCTCGCAGTAATCCTCGATTCCGCGCGCCAATTCAGCGAAGTACGGGTTGAGGCTGTTAGGCACCAGCAGGCCGATGGTCGCCGTGGTTTTGGCTTTCAGCGAGCGCGCCACGGCACTGGGAACGTAGTCGAGGCTCTTGATCGCCGCCTCGACTTTGCGCCGCACTTCCTGACTGACCGGGCGGGTGTTGTTCACCACGTGCGACACGGTCGTGTAGGAAATGCCCGCGAGCGCCGCTACATCCTTGATCGTTGCCATGGTTCAGCCCCGGCGACTGGCGCGTTGACTGCGATAGGTGTCGAGCACCACAGCGATAACGATTACCGCACCGGTGATGATGCGCTTGGTCGGCTCCGTCGCACCAATCTGCGCGAGACCGGCCGCGAGTACGGAAATGATCAACACACCAAAGAAAGTGCTGATCACCGAACCGCGCCCGCCCATCAGGCTGGTACCGCCGATAACCACCGCCGCGATCACTTGCAGTTCCAGGCCCGAACCTGCGTTCGGGTCAGCCGCCTCCAGACGCGAAATCTGAAACAGAGCGGCAATGCCCGCCAGCAGGCCCATAAGGCTGAACACCAGAATCTTGTAGGGCTTGGGATTGATCCCGGCCAGCCGAACCGCCTCTTCGTTAGTACCGATGCCGATCAGGTAGCGGCCGAAAACAGTGCGGGTCAAAACTGCCTGCGCGATGAAGATCACCAGCAAAGCGATGATGAACGACGGGGAAATGCCGAACGCGATCGGATTCGACAGCCAGGCGAACGCATCGCCAATGTAGGCAGTGCGCGACCCGGTCATCTGATACGCCACACCGCGGGCCATTTCCAGCACGCCGAGGGAGACGATGAACGACGGAATCCGCCAGGCCACGGTGATCGAGCCAGTGATGGTCCCGGCCAGAGCCGCCACCGCCATGCCGAGCAGCGCCGCGGGCAAAACGCTCCAGCCCCAGCCGAGAATCGCAACGCTGACCGTCGATGCGGCCAGCGCGAGGACCGAGCCGACGGACAAATCGATGCCGCCGATGATCAGCACAAAGGTCATGCCCACCGCCAGCACCATCAGGTCGGGAATCTGGTTGGCCAGGGTGCTGAAAGTGTTGTACGAAAGGAAATGGCTGCTCAGGACCGAGAACAGCGCAATCATCGCCAGCAAGGCACCGGCCAGGCCCAGATAAGTACCCAGGCCGAAGAAATTGCCATTACGTTTACTGGCAGAAGATGCAGTTTTCATGGGAGATCCCTAGGCGCTGCTTCATTGAGCAACGCATCACGTTTCTGGTAGCCGGCGAAAGCGGCGGCAAGCAAATCATCCTGGGTCCAGCTGTCGCGCTCGAAGGTTTCGATCAGACGTCCCGCCGAAAGCACGCCGATCCGGTCGCAGATCAGCATCAATTCGCGCAAGTCACTGGACACCACGACCAACGCCTTGCCCTGGCGGGTCAACTCACCGAGCAAACCGTAAATATCGAACTTGGCGCCGACATCAATCCCGCGAGTCGGCTCGTCGAACAGCAGCACCGAACAGTCGCGCTCCAGCCAGCGACCGATCACGACCTTCTGCTGATTGCCGCCGGACAGTTCCGAGACCAACTGCGTCGGGCTAGAACTGCGGATACGCATGGCTTCGATCTGACGCTGCGCCAGGGAAATTTCGTCGCCGTTGTTGACGAAACCACCACTGGAGATTTCCGGCATGTTGCCCAGAGCGATGTTGGCGCTGATCGACTGACTGAGCAGCAGCCCTTCGCCCTTGCGATCCTCGGTGATCAACGCGATGCCGTTGCGTACGGCATCGACAGGCGAGCGAACACTCACGACTTTGGCCGGGGAGCCGAGCGCGATGGTGCCGCTGTCGGCAGCATCGGCACCGAATATCAGCCGCAGCAATTCCGTGCGCCCTGCCCCGATCAATCCGGAAATGCCGAAAATCTCCCCGGCACGCACCTCGAAAGAGACGTCGCGAACTTTATCCGAACGCGTCAGGCCTTTGACTGTCAACGCCGGAGCGCCGATCTTGCGCGGCCCCATGTCGATGTGTTCGCCCAGCTCGCGACCGACCATCAAGGTGACCAGTTGCTCGCTGTTGTAGTTGGCCATCGGCTCGACGCAGACCAGATTGCCGTCACGCAGCACGGCAATACGCTGGGCCACCCGCGCCAGTTCTTCGAGACGATGAGAGATATAAATGATGGAAACGCCGCGAGCCTGCAATCGGGTGATCTGCTCGAAGAGCATTTCGACTTCGCGCGCCGTGAGCATCGCGGTCGGCTCATCAAGGATCAGCACGTGGCAATCGCCAATCAGATTGCGCGCGATTTCGACCATCTGTTGATGACCGATACCCAACTCGCCAACCAGCGTGTCCGGGTCGATCGCATCGAGGCCGACCTGCGCCATGGCTTCGATGGCAGCCTTGCGCAATTGCTTGCGGCTGATCCAGCCCGCGCTGCTCGGCAGATTATCCAGAAACAGGTTTTCCGCCACCGACAGCGTCGGCAACAGATTGAGTTCTTGCATGACCATGCGCACGCCAAGCTCTTCAGCCTGGGTACGGCTGCCCGGACGGTAGTCCTTGCCGTGGAATTGCATCTGGCCGGTAGTGGGTGTGGCCAGACCACCAATGATCTTCGACAGGGTACTTTTGCCGGCACCATTTTCACCGGTCAGCGCCAGTACTTCACCGCGCATCAGCGTCAGATCGATGCCGGTGAGCACCGGTTGCGCATAGGTCTTGCCGATACCGCTGACCGAGAGGACAGCGTTCGGGGCGGAAACTGACATAGAAATCTCCATGCGCTCGCCCGGACGGACGAGCGCCGTTGTGTCGCCAGATGACTTACTGGGTGACCAGCTCGACCGGTGTTTCGATCACGCCGTTGGCACCGCTGTCGACCTTCTCGCCTTTGATGATCTTCAGTGCGGTTTCGATGCCGAACACGGCTTGCTTGGCTGCAAACTGGTCAGCCGTCGCCAGCACGCGACCGTCCTTGAGCATTGGCTTGATCGCGTTGATGTTGTCATAACCGACAACCTTCACCAGCCCTGCCTTGCCAGCGGCACGGACTGCGGAAACGGCACCGACCGCCATGCTGTCGTTACCGGCCAGCAGCGCTTTGACATCCGGGTATTCACTGAGGATCGAAGCCGCAACCTTGTTGCCCTTGTCGATTTCCCAGTCACCGGATTGCAGCGAGACCACTTTGATCTGTGCGGCTTCCATCGCGTCCTTGAAACCGGCCGTGCGCGCCTGCGCGTTGGTGGTGGTGGACACGCCTTCGATGATGCCGACCTCGTCGCCCGCCTTCAGTTGCTTGGCCAGATATTCGCCGACCAGACGTGCACCCTTGCGGTTGTCCGGACCTACAAAAGGCACGTTGATGTTTTTGCTTTTGACCACGGCGGGATCGAGCTGGTTGTCGATGTTGATCACCGTGATACCGGCGTCTACGGCCTTCTTGATAACCGGCACCATGGCCTTGGAGTCAGAAGGCGCGATCACCAGTGCATTCACCTTGGCCAGAATCATCTGTTCGACGATGCGAGTCTGGCCAGCGGTGTCGGTTTCGTCCTTGATGCCGTTGGAGATCAGATCGAAATCGGCGGAGTGTTCTTTCTGGTAGGCCTTGGCGCCGTCTTCCATGGTCAGGAAGAATTCGTTGGCCAATGATTTCATGACCAGCGCGACTTTGGGTTTTTCTGCAGATTCGGCGAACGCCGAGGAGACAGGTAGTGCGGCGGCTGTGGCAGCCAGCATAGCGACAGCAAGAAGACGTGCGGCGAATGGCAGCTTCATGGGTTCACTCCGATCTTATGATTATTGTGAGCAACGTTTGCGCTGACGTAAGCTACGTCACAGCTCCGGGAGAAAATGCCCTTCCAAGCCGCGCAAACGTTTGCGTAGACCGAACTATGAGAATCCCGCCGGAATTTGTCAACAATCAGAAATCGTCTTTTGTTGTAGGCCGAATCGCCGAATTGGCAATTTGGCGCTTCAGGCAGTCGTATTGACCAAGCCGCCGCTGGGAGCGCTTTTCGACATCTCCTTGACCAACGCACCCGCCACCTCTGCCAGTGCGGCGCTGGTTTGCGCGATCTGGCCCTGAATCGACATCACTGCCTGGGATTTCGCTTCGGGAGTCGGATAGCTTGCGGCCTGAGCCGCAGCCAGTTGCTGCTGCTGCTCCTGAAGTTGTTTTTGCAACTCCTTCATCCGCTTGAGCAGTGTCTTGACAGTAATGCTGAGATTACTGTCGGCCTCGGTTTCACTGTTTTCCTGCACAGGACCACCACCGGTTCTGACCTGATTCTTCTCAGTCTTCTCGGTACCCAGCGCCTGCGCCGAAGCCTCATTGGTCGCGTCGTTCAGGGTGTTGATCGTGGCTGCAGTTTTACCGCCAATGGTGACTGCAGCGGGATTGGCAAAACCGACCGTCAGTGACATGTGAACTCCTAAGATTTGGTTTCCTTGAGGACGCATCGGCCTGAGAGCACATTTCTTTAGCGGGGATTTGTCACCCGCCTGGCTTTTCAGAGATTGCCTATCGGCGAGCCGAACAAGAATCCCGCTGTCGTTCGGAATCCCGGATGGATGGGTCCTCAACGATGCCCCAGCCACCGAAAAATGTTGATTTAAATCATCGGGTTAAACAATTTCCGCCAGCACATTACGCATGGTATGAATCCTGCTCCCGTCCTTGCACCTCAGGCATTCAGATCGGCTTGGGGCGCATCTAGATGAACCTGCATCAGCACCGTCTCACGACTAGAGAGAAAAATAATGAAATCTGCTTTCAATACCTTGATTCCGGGCGCATTGGCCCTACTGCTGCTCCTGCCTGCTGCCCTTCAGGCAAAAGAAGTCGAAACCCAGACCAAACTGGCCAACGTCGTCGTTCTCGCCACAGGCGGCACCATCGCTGGCGCCGGCGCCAGTGCTGCCAACAGCGCCACTTATCAGGCAGCAAAAGTCGGTATCGAACAACTGATTGCTGGCATTCCCGAGTTGAGCAAACTGGCTAACGTGCGTGGCGAACAAGTCATGCAGATCGCTTCGGAAAGCATCACCAACGACAACCTGCTGCAATTGGGTCGTCGCGTTTCCGAACTGGCTGACAGCAAGGACGTCGACGGCATCGTTATCACCCACGGCACCGACACCCTCGAAGAAACCGCTTACTTCCTGAACCTGGTGGAGAAGACCGACAAGCCGATCATCGTCGTAGGTTCGATGCGTCCGGGCACTGCCATGTCGGCAGACGGCATGCTCAACCTGTACAACGCCGTCGCCGTGGCGAGCAGCAAAGAAGCACGCGGCAAAGGCGTGCTGGTGACCATGAACGACGAGATCCAGTCCGGTCGCGACGTCAGCAAAATGATCAACATCAAGACCGAAGCATTCAAAAGTGCCTGGGGCCCGCTGGGCATGGTGGTCGAAGGCAAATCCTACTGGTTCCGCCTGCCGGCCAAGCGTCACACCATGGATTCGGAATTCGACATCAAAAACATCAAGAGCCTGCCTGACGTAGAAATTGCCTATTCCTACGGCAACGTCAGCGATACCGCCTACAAGGCATTGGCGCAAGCCGGCGCCAAAGCCATCATCCACGCCGGCACTGGCAACGGTTCGGTATCCTCTCGCGTGGTTCCATCCCTGCAAGCGCTGCGCAAGGATGGCGTGCAGATCATTCGCTCGTCCCACGTCAACGCGGGCGGCTTTGTCCTGCGTAACGCCGAACAGCCTGACGACAAATACGACTGGGTTGTCGCTCACGACCTGAACCCGCAAAAAGCCCGCATCCTGGCGATGGTCGCGCTGACCAAGACCAACGACAGCAAAGAGCTGCAACGGATGTTCTGGGAATACTGATTGAACATCGCCTGATCACTTCTCGATCGGGCAATTGCGCATCACCTGTCAGCTTGGCAGGTGGTGCCCCGCTTACACCCTTCCAATACTTTTCCCACAAAAATCTCGACAAGCCCTACACCAAAATCGGAAACCCGCTGTCAGAGGATTTTCTTGAATTTTAAGCAGTTGCGAAATCGCTTACAGTTAAATACTGTATGCACGTACAGCTTAATAAGGATAACCTCGTGGCCACCTCTCCTGCTGCTCCTGACGCTTATGAACGCATGGGTATGCGCGTTCAGAAAATCATCAATTCCCCCACCGCACAAAAAGCCAAAGCCGCACTGATTTTCCGTCTGCCGGATGAGCCGATGGGCGACTGGGAGCGCTTGCTCGAGGAAATCGACGAGAATGACAACGTTACCCTCGCTTATCGCGATGACGGTGGCGTGCAGATTTTTTGGGTTGTGCCGAAGGAAGATTGATTCAATGAGTGTCCGCTGTGTTGCTTTGCTGTTGTTGTTTTTCGCCATGGGTGCCCAGGCTGGCGCCCCACGTACATTTTCCGAAGCCAAGAAAGCCGCGTGGAAACTTTATGCGCCGCAATCCACCGAGTTTTACTGCGGCTGCAAGTACACCGGCAACAAGGTCGACCTGAAGGCTTGCGGCTATGTGCCGCGCAAGAACGCCAAGCGTGCATCGAGAATCGAGTGGGAGCACATCGTGCCGGCCTGGCAGATCGGTCACCAGCGGCAGTGCTGGCAGCAAGGCGGACGCAAAAATTGCACGCGTTACGATCCGGTTTATCAAAAGGCCGAAGCAGACTTGCATAACCTGGTGCCGAGCATCGGTGAAGTCAACGGTGACCGCAGCAACTTCAGCTACGGCTGGTTGCCAGTGCAGTCCGGTCAGTACGGTTCCTGCCTGACGCAGGTCGACTTCAAGGCGAAGAAGGTCATGCCCCGCCCTTCGATTCGCGGCATGATCGCCCGCACATATTTTTATATGAGCAAACAATACGGACTGCGCCTGTCCAAACAGGATCGGCAGTTGTACGAGGCGTGGGACAAGACCTATCCGGTGCAGGACTGGGAGCGTCAGCGCAACCAAAGCGTGGCGTGCGTGATGGGGCGCGGCAACGAGTTTGTCGGCTCGGTAAATCTGAAAGCCTGCGGCTGATTGCAGCGGAAATAAAAAGGCCTCAAGCGTTATGCTCGAGGCCTTTTTAATGTCTGTTCAGCGTGTTTTGAAGGCGCTTCGCTTATGGCGTTAGCGGATGCTCGATCACCACCGATTCGATATTTTGTTTCTTGGCTTTTACCAGCGCTGCATCGACCTGCACCTTTCGCGCCTCGGCGTCAGCTTGGGAATTGAACGGACCGATCAGAATTCGTGTTTTACCGCTGCCGTCCTTGACGACCGTCGGAACGAAAGCATGCTCGATCAACCAGCCGCTCAGATCACTGACGGCCTGAGGAGTCTCGCCACGCACTTCCAGATCCCACTGAGGCGCAGCCGCCGCCGGCGCTGCCGCTACCTTCGTCTCAGGCTTCGGCGCATCTACATTCTTGCCTTCACCGCAGCCTGCCAATGCCAGTGCCGCTACCAGCCAAACCAATTTGCGCACAACGCTTCCCTCGGAATTCGTAAAGCGGCGATCTTATCATTCAAAAATACTTCGCGAGCCCCGCAAAATGGGCACAAAACAACGAGAATGATGATTGCAGCCTCTGTATAGTTACGCCCTGGGAATTAATGCCGCTTCTGCGCGTCAGAAAGAGGCACCCAAACCGTGAGACTTCGCACTAATCTATAGATACCACCGACCTCTGCACTGTCTGAATCAGGTGCCCTACAAAGCAATCAAGGAGAAGACCATGCTGATACTCACCCGCAAAGTCGGTGAAAGCATAAACATTGGTGATGACATCACGATCACCATCCTCGGAGTCAGCGGCCAACAAGTCCGCATCGGTATCAACGCTCCGAAAAACGTGGCAGTGCACCGTGAAGAAATTTACCAACGCATCCAGGCCGGCCTGACCGCTCCGGACAAGCCGCAAACGCCCTGAGCCACTTTGCATTACGTAGCCAGTCCTATTGCCGTCGCGCAAGACTGGCTAAAGATTCACGCGCCGTTTAGCCATCCGCATTTCACCCCCGCTGGGCACGGCGCCTGAAGCATGCTGACTCCTTTCAATTGCCCCTCCCTCCTTTCTTGCGCCGATATTACCTTTCACTCCTGGAGCTGGCTGTCGGACGTTTCCGATAGAGCACGGCGAATTTCGCCTTCTAAGCGAATATCACGCCACGCGCCATGCCTGTCGCCGCGACCATCATCAGGATCAGCAGCAGCGCTTCAACATGACTGATTCGCGCGTACAACTTCGCACGTCCGCTATCAAGCGCCACACCGCGCGAGGATGCGATGCGCCATTTGATCAGCGTGATCATCGGTGCAAGCTCCATCAGCAGGATCAGCAAGAACAGCGTCATCTTCAGATGAAACAGCGGCTGATGCAGGTAATAGCCAGAGCCTTTCTCGTAACCACCAAACGCACGCATTGCTCCGGTGATAAGCAGCGTCAAAGCTGAAAGCCCCCAAAGGTTATCCGCGAGCAGAACGCGCTTGACCTCTCCCGTGCCCGCCGAGAGTTTTCGGAAAGCTGTGCCGCGCGTCAGCGCCGCCCAGAAAGCCAAGGCAAACGCGAATAGATGAATAGCGGCAAGGACCCACTGACTCAGCATCGACGCACTCCCTTATAAAGAGTTGAAAATCGGCCAGTCAGTAGTAGACGAAAAAGCGGGGCCTCGCTTGGAGCTGACGGCGAGACAGATGCCAAACGCCAAAACGCAGGCAAAAAAAATCCCAAGCAGCTGATGGAAGCTTGGGATTTAAAAATGCATAAACCGTGGTGGTGAACGCGGAACGGATGTTACTTAAATTCCCAATATGCAACAAGGCTTTTTCGATAACCGGTTGGAGAAAAATAGCTGTAAGCCTTTGGATATTCAGGTGTTTTCAACAACGAAATGGTAGAAAAACGCACCAAAATGGCGCTTGATCACTTTGCCCAAATAGTAATTAATGGAGAGCTGATCAGAGCGAAGCGGAAATGACTGGGAACAAGCGTTGCGCAAATCGCAGACAACAAAAAAGGGCCCACCTTTCGGTGAGCCCTTCTAGACCGCCCAGCAGAGCGGATTTTGTTTGGTAGGCGCGATTGGACTCGAACCAACGACCCCCACCATGTCAAGGTGGTGCTCTAACCAACTGAGCTACGTGCCTGCTGTGAGGCGGCATTCTACGGAATTCCGGAGGGGTGTCAACACCTTTTTTTCACCTAACCCTATGAATATGCAAAATATTTAATTTCGCCTCAGCGACGAAGATTTTCCGGTGGCTGGCGGAGGTTTTTCAACTCGGGTAGGATCGACGCACTCGTAAAATATATTAAACAGAGGCGGCAGGATGGCGAACACCCAATACCCAGAGTCTTATTACGCTGCGTCGGCCAATGCCGTACCACCACGCCCTGTGCTGCAGGATGATGTGGAGACGGACGTCTGTGTGATCGGCGCCGGGTATACCGGGCTGTCGTCCGCTCTGTTTCTGCTGGAGCACGGATTTCGTGTAACCGTGCTGGAAGCGGCCAAGGTCGGTTTCGGCGCTTCGGGGCGTAACGGCGGGCAGATCGTTAATAGTTATAGCCGCGACATTGACGTCATCGAACGCACCGTCGGCCCCAAGCAGGCGCAATTGCTCGGCGAAATGGCCTTTGAAGGCGGCCGGATCATTCGCGAGCGCGTGGCCAGATACAACATCCAGTGCGACCTGAAAGACGGTGGTGTATTCGCCGCCCTTTCCGCCAAACAAATGGGCCACCTTGAATCGCAGAAACGGTTGTGGGAACGCTTTGGTCACACTCAGCTGGAACTGATGGACCAACGCCGCATCCGTGAAGTGGTGGGTTGCGATCAATACGTCGGTGGCATGCTCGATATGAGCGGCGGCCACATCCATCCGCTGAATCTGGCGCTCGGTGAAGCAGCGGCAGTCGAGTCTCTCGGCGGCACCATCTATGAGCAATCACCTGCCGTGCGCATCGAGCGCGGGGCCAATCCGGTTGTGCATACGCCGCAAGGCAAGGTCAGGGCCAGGTTCATCATCGTTGCCGGCAACGCCTACCTCGGTAATCTGGTGCCGGAGCTGGCGGCCAAATCGATGCCGTGTGGCACTCAGGTGATCACCACCGAGCCACTGGGCGATGAGTTGGCCAAGGCGCTATTGCCGCAGGACTACTGCGTGGAAGACTGCAACTATCTGCTCGACTACTATCGCCTGACCGCCGACAAGCGCTTGATCTTCGGTGGCGGCGTGGTTTACGGCGCTCGCGATCCGGCGAACATCGAAGCGATCATCCGCCCGAAGATGCTCAAGGCCTTCCCGCAACTCAAGGACGTGAAGATCGACTACGCCTGGACCGGCAACTTTCTGCTGACCTTGTCGCGCTTACCGCAGGTCGGGCGCCTAGGCGACAACATCTATTATTCGCAGGGTTGCAGCGGTCACGGCGTCACCTACACGCACCTGGCTGGCAAAGTCCTCGCCGAAGCGTTGCGCGGCCAGGCCGAGCGCTTCGACGCCTTTGCCGACCTGCCGCACTACCCCTTCCCCGGCGGGCAATTGCTGCGCACACCGTTTGCCGCGCTGGGCGCCTGGTATTACGGGCTGCGCGATAAGTACGGCCTATAAACACCATTGTGGCGAGGGGATTTATCCCCGTTGGACTGCGCAGCAGTCCCCTCCTGCTCAAGAGGGGGCGCTTCGCACCCCCAACGGGGATAAATCCCCTCGCCACAGTAGATTCAGCAAGGCTTAGGATCAGAGCTGATCCCGAGCGATCCCGCTGCGAATCCGCAAGATATCCGCCAGCACCGCCAGCGCAATTTCCGCCGGTGTCTTGCTGCCGAGGTTGAGGCCGATCGGCGCATGAACCCGCGCCAGCTCTGCCTCACTCAAGCCACCAATGCGGCGTAAGCGCTCGAAGCGTTTCTGCGACGTCTGCTGCGATCCCATCACACCGATGTAAAACGCTTCGGTGCGCACCGCTTCCATCATCGCCAGATCGTCGATGCGCGGATCATGGGTCAGCGCCACCACTGCCGTGTCGCGATGGCAGCCACCATCGGCAACGAACACCGAAGGCATCTGCCGACGGATTTCCACGCCATTGAGCACCACACCTTCCAGCACCTCCTCGCGCGGATCGCAGAGAATCACTTCGAAGCCAAGCCCTACCGCGAACTCGGCACAGGCCTGCGCCACACTGGAGTAGCCAGCGAGCAACAAGCGCTGTGCTGCACCGACACGAATGCGCACCCGATCGATCTCACGCTCTATCCGCGCGCCCTGCTCGCGATCAGCAAACAGAGTGCGCGCACCGCTGGCCAGATCAACTTCGCGAAGCAGACGACGCTGCCCCAGCAGCGCCGATTCCAGTTCACGCAGGTGCGCCTGCACCGCGCAGTCGGCGTCAAGTTTCTCAACCAGCACATCAAGAATGCCGCCGCAAGGCAGGCTGACCCGCGAGCGCGGATCATCGCCTTCGCCGTAACGCACAACGCTGACCGCTTCGAGAAATGCACCTTCGGCGACGCGCTCAAGGAAATCCTCCTCAACGCAACCGCCCGACAGCGAACCGATCCACTGCCCGCCTTCATTCACTGCGAGCAGCGAACCCGGCGCGCGCGGTGCCGAGCCGTAAGTGGTCAGCACCGTGCACAGCCAGATTCGCTGCCCGGCCACCGACCATTCCAACGCCCGACGCACCACTTGCAGATCGAGATGCTGCATATCAGTGGGCCTTGTGCTCGACGCTCGGTCCGTCGGCTTGCAGCTTCTGCACTTCGCTCACCGCCAGTTCAGCGCCCTGCCCGCCCCAACCCTGACGCAGGTAGTTGAGCAGATCAGTCAATTGCTCAGGACTGAGCTTTTCAGCAAAACCCGGCATCGGCTGCATGTGCTCGAACCCGGAGAACTTCTGTTCGCCGATGCCATCTTCGATCACTCGCAACAGGTTGCGCGGATCTTCCAGACGCAACGTGGTGTTGCCACGCATGGCCACTGCGATGTGCGGCTTGCCTTCACCGCCATCCGCGTGACAACCGGCGCAGACGTTCAGATATTCCTGACGGCCGCGCTGAGCACTCGGGCTGAGCTTGTCGAGCGGCACCTCGACGAGCTCTTTGGCTGGCGGCGGTTGCTCACCCAGCAGGAATGTTGCCATTGCTGCCAGATCAGCATCGCTCAGACCCTGAGTGCTGTTGTGGAACACCGGGAACATTTCGTTGAACATCGTTCCTTGCGCGCTCATGCCGTGCTTGAGAAACGTGCTCAGATCCTGCTGATTCCAGCCGCGCGCGGCCAGGTCAGTGGCCAGCAGGCTTGGCGCCAGATAACCATTGAGGATGCCGCCGGTCATGCGCTTGTCCATTTGCATCGCGCCGGGCAGGCCGCGTGGCGTATGGCATTCGCCGCAGTGACCGAGAACGTCGACCATGTACTGGCCGCGCTTCCACGCCTCACTTTTGCCTTCCGCCGATTCCAGCTTGACGTCTTTGCCGTAGAGCATGTTCCAGCCCGTCAGGCCCAGACGCACATTGAACGGAAAGCTCAGGCTGGTCACCGGCGCGGCGCGTTCGATCGGCTCGATGGTTTTCAGATACGCGTGAATCGCATCGGAATCGGCGCGCGGCATCAGGTGATACGAGGTGTACGGCATCGCCGGATACAGATTCGCACCGTCGCGCCGCTTGCCTTCGGTCAACGCAGCGAAGAACTCATCATCGCTGTACAGACCGATGCCGTGCTCTTTGCTCGGGGTGATGTTGGTGCCGTAGATCGTGCCGAATGGCGAGACGATCGGCAGGCCGCCGGCATAGGGCGCGCCACCCGGTGCGGTGTGGCAGGCCATGCAGTCAGCGGCGCGGGCGAGGTATTCGCCGCGCTTGATCTGATCGTCGGCGTGGACCGCCAAAAACGGCGCAGCCAGTCCGACCGCAAAAGTCAGGCGGGTCAGTAAACGCTTCATGCTCAACCCTCCTTGACCAGACCAAGATCGGTCAGCACGTTGCGCGTGGCGTTGTAATAACGCACGTACCCGGTGCAGCGGCAGACGTGATGGCCGAGGCTGTCCTCGATCACCTGTTCCAGCTGACTTTTGACGATCGGCTGGCGCTGCAGCTTCTCGACCAACACCGTCGCGGCGTTGACGAAGCCTGGCGCGCAGTAGCTGCACTGGAAGGCAAACTCGTCGACAAAGCGCTGCTGGATCGGATTGAGCTCGGTGACCTGGCCTTGCTCATCGCGAGTGGCGTGACCTTCGATGGTGCGGACTTTCTTGCCCTCGAAGTAATGCGCACCGGTGATGCAGGTGCGCACTTCTTCGCTGGTGCCGTCGGGATTGTCGACGATCACCACGCAGGCGTGGCAGATCCCCTGACCGCAGCCCAGCCGCGAGCCGGTGAGGTTTTTGTATTCGTGCAGGTAGTCGATCATCGGCAGGTCATCAGGGATGTCCACCGGGCCGACGGATTGACCATTGAGGGTCAGTTGAAGCGGACGGTTAGCCATTGAGGGCCTCCTTGATGCGCGCAGCGGTGATAGGCAAGTCACGAACACGTTTACCGATGGCGTGCGCCACGGCGTTACCGATGGCACCGACAATCGGGATCATCACCACTTCGGCGATGCCCTTGGACGGATCGCTCGGCGACAGCGGCGGCAGGATCTCCGCGGTCTGCTTCCACACCGCAACGTGACGCGCCATGGGCAGGCGGTAACGGTTGAAGTTCCAGTCACCCTCCCCCGGCCCGCCTTCGTACAACGGCATCTCTTCCATCAGCGCATGACCAATACCCATGGCGATACCGCCTTCGAGCTGGCCCTTGACCAACTCTTCAACCAGCACCCGACCACACTCGATCCACGAATGGTGGTTGAGCACCTGAACTTCCGCCGAGCCTTTATTGACCTTCAACTCGACCAGCGTCGCGACCGGGCTGTAATAGGTCACGGCAGCGTTGTTCAACTGCACTACCGGGTAGTTGACGTTCTGCCGATCAAGCAAGTGGAAGCCGGCGCTGTTCATCTGCGCTTTCTTCGCTTGCGGCGCGCCATCGCCGTATTTCACCGCCAGACCGTCGAGCGGCAGGCGCTCGCGCACGCCGTCGATGCTGTATTCAGCCTCGGCCCAGCTCCAGCGGTTGAAACCATGCACCGTGGCGCCAGTCACCAGACCGCGTTCGTGGGCGCGCTTGGCCAGCTCCTCGAAACTCAGCGGCTGCATACCGTTGGCGGTCAGCTTGCCGTCGATCCAATGCGCATCTTCGCGACGCACCACATAAGGGTTGGCTTGGCCGCCGTACGGACCCTGACGCCAGATCTCCAGCGCCGCCGGCCACAAGCCGTGGTTGAACAGCACACGCGCCGCTTCACGGGTCGCGTGGCTGAAGTAATAGGCGGAGTTGGTCGCCGAAGACGCCGACGCCAACTTGCCGACCCAGCGCGGATTGCGCAGCAGATTGTCCTGCTCGGCCTGACTCATGATGTACGGGTTGCCGCTGGTGATCAGCTGCATTTCCTGCCACTCGGTTTCGCCGGTCTTCACATCATGCGCCGGGCTGCCGAGGAAATCGGCGACGACCAAGGCTTGCGAAGTGGACATGCCGGTACCGATTTCGATGCCGATATGGCGCAGGGTGATGCGCCCGTCTGCGGTGAATTCGATGCTGGCCATCGGCGCTTCGGAGCCGGTACCGAAGTCTTTCTGGCAGATGGCGAAACCGACGCCGTACCAGTTATCCGGGTCTGCCGCTTCACGTTGCTGCTTGATCGTGTCGCGATTTTTCCAGACTTCGTGCACCGAGGCCTTGTCGAGGATTTCATGCAGGCGCAGTGCACCGGCCGGGATTGCGCCCTGGGTGTTTTTCATGCCGGAACGCAGGGCATTCCTGCGGCGCAAATCGATGGCGTCGACACCCAGGCGATTGGCGATCTCGTCGACCATCATTTCGGTCGCCGCCATGCTTTGCAGAGTGCCGTAACCGCGCATCGAACCCGCCTCGACCGCGCGCGAGTGATACGCGGTGACCTGCAGATCGTTCTGCGGCATGTAGTAGATCGACTGCGCTGCGGTGGCGCCAACCGCCGCCACCGATGGGCTGTAGTTGACCCGACCGCCGCCATCGACGCTCATTTCCGCGCGGAAAATCTTGAAGGTGTAGTCGTTCTTGTCCACGGCCAACTGGTAGCGGATGTCGAACGGGTGACGCTTGATGCCGCTCTGGAACTGCTCGTAGCGGTCGTTGGCCAGACGCACCGGCACACCGGCGCCGTACAGCGCAGCCAGGGCTGCGTAGTAGACGAAAATGTTGTGGTCTTTGGAGCCATACCCGACGGTGTAGCCCGGGTGCATGTTCAGGTTGGCCAGGCCGAAACGCGACGGCCCGATCATCTTCGCGGTCTCGGTCGCGACTTCCAGCGGGCACTGCGTCGCCACGACGAAATGCAGGGTTTTGGTTTTCGGGTCGTACCAGCCGTTGCCGTTGTCCGGCTCGAGGGCGGCCGGCTCGATCGACGGCGTCTTGTAGCGCTCATCGAACACCAGCCAGTTGTCTGGCGGCGTGTCGATTTCCTGCTTCATGCGATCGGCGTAGAACAGACCGCGCTCGGTGAGGTTGCCATGCAGGTTCGGCGATGCATTCCACACTGGACGGCGGTTCTTCAGCATCGGGAACAGGATCGAATCCTTGAGGCTGGCGAACTCGTCTTCGTCCGCCGAGGTCGCGCCACCGACGCGCACATAGCGGAAGCTGCCGTAGGGATCACCTTCGTAGAACGGCACTTTGGCGCCGTAACGAATCGCTTTGTCATTGAATTTGAGTTGGTTCTTGGCCTGACGGAAACGCTCGAAGTCGTTCCAGATCAGGATCGCCACCGGATGACCGATGAACATCGGCACTTTACCTTCCGGCAGCAATGGATCAGGCGCGTGCTCTTCGGGGAAGACAATACCGTCCTTGTCCAGATCGGCAGCGGTAACGATGCGGTCCGGCTGCAGATCAGCGCCGAGCCACGACAGGTCGTAACCTGCGTAGATACGGTCGGCCTTGATTGTTTTCAGCAGCATCGCGTGGCCTTGTTGCTCAGGCCAGCCGGGCATGTCCTTGGCGCGGATGTCGCGGGCAAACACCTTGCTGCCGCAGACCTTGGACAAGGCATCGTTGCGTTGCCGCGCCTTGCCGTTATTGCCGAGCCATTTCTCGGACGGCACGGTGACGCTGTTTTCCATCAAGGCAGCCAGCGCCTGACTGCTGAGCGGCGTAAGCGTAACGCTCACACCCGCCACCAGCCCGCCCTGGAGGAACGAGCGCCGGGATATTTCACGGTTGGACATGGATCATCCTCTGGGCGGTTATAGGTCCGCCCTTGTGGTTATCTACTGGGGATCTCGAGTCGTGCAGAAGCTCTTTCTGGCGAAGCAAAGAGCTGTGTTGACAGTGCAAAGCTGACCGAAAGGTTAACTTTAAAGGTTTCTGCGCCCACAGCAAACAACCAGTTACAAAAACCTGACTAAATAATCAAAAAAATCAATGCGACGTGGCACCGCAGTAGGCTTGCAGAGATTCTTGTAGGAGCTGTCGAGTGAAACGAGGCTGCGATCTTTTGATCTGGATTTTTTAAGAGCAAGATCAAAAGATCGCAGCGTGCCGCAGCTCCTACAGGACGATTTGCGCAGGAGTTCGAGAGGGGAATAACCAAATTTCAGACACAAAAAACCCCGGTCTTTCGACCAGGGTCTTTGCTATCGATCCGATTCAGCCGATGGCTGGTTTCGGCGCTTCAAGGCGTTCAGTGGTCCTTGAAACAGATATGGCGCAGCGGACGGGACTCGAACCCGCGACCCCCGGCGTGACAGGCCGGTA
>NZ_RCOA01000097.1:0-29753 GCF_004307585.1 Pseudomonas sp. Sample_20
TGGGGTTTCCCCATGTGAGAGTAGGTCATCGTCAAGATTAAATTCCGAAACCCCAGTTGCGAAAGCAGTTGGGGTTTTGTTTTGCCTGCGAGAAAGTTTTCAGCGCTACGGCGAACAAAATTGCACAGTTATTTTCGAAACAGAACACTAGAATAGCCCCATCTTTATCGGAGCTAGAGCCTGTATGTCAGAATCGGTTGACGCCCCCGGGCTGTCAGATTTACCGCTGGAAGACTTGATAGCCTGCCACGAGTGCGACCTGCTGATGCGCAAGCCGACACTTGCCCATGGTGAGAAAGCGCTCTGCCCGCGCTGCGGCTACGAGTTATATGCCCACCGCCATAACGTTGTGCAGCGCAGCCTCGCTCTGGTGATCGCGGCTTTATTACTTTACGTGCCTGCAAACTTTTTACCCATCATGCAACTCAATATCCTCGGGCAATCTTCGCAGGATACGGTCTGGAGTGGTGTGGTAGGTCTGTTCAACACCGATATGCAAGGAGTGTCGATTGTCGTCTTTCTTTGCAGCATGGCCATACCGTTACTCAAGTTGTTGTGCCAGCTGTTTGTCCTACTGACGATCCGCTTCAATGTCGGCCGTAGTTATGGCTTGTTGCTCTATCGTATTTACCACCACCTCAGAGACTGGGGCATGCTCGAGGTCTACCTCATGGGCGTCCTCGTCGCGATCGTGAAGCTGGCGGATATGGCAGCAATCACCGTCGGCCTCGGGCTGGCATGTTTCATTGGCTTGTTGTTGGTACAAGTCTGGCTGGAGGTGGTGATGTCACCGCATCAGATCTGGCAGGCATTATCAGGAGAGGATGCCCATGCGGGCGATTGATGCGGGCATTCTGGTGTGCGCCGAATGCCACGAACTGAACAAGCAGGAAGCTGACGTCGATGAGCAAAGCTGTACCCGCTGCGGCGCGCAGGTTCACGCTCGCCGCCCTAACAGCCTGACCCGCACCTGGGCGCTGTTGATCACGGCAGCCATTATCTATATTCCGGCCAACGTCTTGCCGATCATGACGGTCAGCTCTCTGGGCCAGGGTGAGCCGAGCACCATCATGTCCGGCGTGATTGAACTGGTGCAGCACGGCATGATTCCAATCGCGAGCGTGGTGTTCATCGCCAGTATTCTGGTGCCCACGTTCAAACTGGTCGGCATCGCGTTGTTGCTGTTTTCAGTGCAGCGCCGGCAGCCATTGTCGGCCCGTCAGCGCATCTGGATGTACCGCTTCATCGAGTTCATTGGCCGCTGGTCGATGCTCGATATTTTTGTGATCGCCATTCTCGTGGCGGTCGTTAACTTCGGCCGTATAGCCAGTGTCGAAGCCAATTTGGGCGCCGTCGCCTTCGCCACCGTGGTGATTCTGACGATGCTCGCCGCAGTAACTTTCGATCCCCGACTGATTTGGGATAACACGGAGTCGGACGACGACCATGACTGATTTGCCTGTAGCGAAAACCCGACCGGCTTCGAACTGGTCGGCCATTTGGGTGCTGCCTCTGATCGCTTTGATCATCGGCGGCTGGCTCGGCTGGCGTGCTTATTCCGAGACCGGTATCGAAATTCAGGTGCGCTTCGAAAGCGGCGAAGGGATCCAGGCCAACAAGACCGAAGTGGTTTACAAAGGCATGCCGGTCGGCAAGGTCAAGACGCTCAAGCTCGACGATGAAGGCAACTCCAAAGGAGTGATCGCCACTATCGAAATGAACAAGGACGTCGAGCAATACCTGAAGACCAGCACGCGGTTCTGGCTGGTCAAACCGAGCGTGACCCTGGCCGGTATCACTGGTCTGGAAACGCTGGTCTCGGGTAACTATGTCGCGATCAGTCCCGGTGAAGGCGAGCCCGTGCGCAAGTTCAAGGCACTCGCCGAAGAACCGCCGCTGTCCGACGCCAAGCCCGGTCTGCACCTGACCATCAAGGCCGATCGCCTCGGCTCGCTGAATCGCGGCAGCCCGGTGTTCTACAAGCAGATCAAGGTCGGCCAGGTCAAAAGCTACGTGCTTTCCGAGGATCAGAGCACCGTTGAACTGAAGGTGTTCATCGAGCCGACCTACGCCAAACTGGTGCGCAAACACACACGTTTCTGGAACGCCAGCGGCATCAGCATCGACGCCAACCTGTCCGGTGTGAAAGTCCGTAGCGAGTCTTTGGCCAGCATCGTCGCTGGGGGCATCGCCTTCGCCACGCCGGAGAATCGCAAGGACAGCCCTGCGACCGATCCGAGCCTGCCATTCCGTCTGTATGAAGACTTCGACGCTGCCGCTGCCGGCATTCGCGTGAAGGTCAAACTCAGCGATTTCGAGGGCCTGCAAGCCGGTCGCACGCCGGTGATGTACAAAGGCATTCAGGTCGGCAACCTGAAAGCGCTCAAAGTCGATCCGGACCTGAACAGTGCAACAGCCGAGCTGACCCTTGATCCGTTGGCCGAAGACTATCTGGTTGAGGGCACGCAGTTCTGGGTGGTCAAACCGTCGATATCCCTTGCCGGTATTACCGGCCTGGAAGCGCTGGTGAAAGGTAACTACATCGCCGTGCGTCCGGGCGACAAAGGCGCTGCGCCGAAACGCGAATTCGAGGCGCGACCGAAAGCACCACCGCTGGACCTGCGTTCGCCAGGCCTGCATCTGGTGTTGTTCACCGACTCGCTGGGCTCGATCGATGTCGGCAGTCCGATTCTGTACAAGCAGGTCAAGGTCGGTTCGGTGCAGAGCTACCAGTTCTCCCGAACCAAGAAGCAGCTGGTCATCGGCGTGCACATCGAGAAGGAATACGAAAACCTGGTCAACGCCTCGACGCGCTTCTGGAACGTCAGCGGCATTACCCTCACCGGTGGCTTGACCGGGGGCATTCAGGTCAAGAGTGAATCCCTGCAAACCCTGATGGCCGGCGGTATCGCGTTCGAAACGCCGCAAGCCAATGCGCCGTTGAAGAAACGCATCCCGCGCTTCCGTCTGTTCGCCGACCACGATGAGGCAAACAAGAAAGGTGCGGTAGTGACGATCAAGGTTGATCGCGCTGACGGCTTGAGCAGCGGTACGCCGGTACGTTTCAAGGGGCTGGATGTCGGCAAGATTGAAAGCGTTGATCTGACCGATGACATGCAGTCGGTAATCCTCACCGCACGCATCACCGAAGTACCGGAAAAGATCGCCCGAGTCGGCAGTCAATTCTGGGTGGTCAAGCCGGAACTGGGCCTGATCAAGACGCAGAATCTGGAAACGCTGGTCACCGGTAAATACATCGAAGTCCAGCCGGCGGCGAAGAATCTTGGCCCGCAGAAGAACTTCGTTGCCTTGGCCGAGGCGCCGGAAGTCACCAAGCAGGAAGCCGGTTTGAGTCTGGTGTTGAGCGCTGCACGTCGTGGTTCGCTGAAGCCCGGCGTACCAGTCACCTATCGTGAAATCACCGTCGGCAAGGTGACCGGTTATGAGTTGGGCCAGACCGCTGACCGTGTATTGGTGCACATCCTGATCGAGCCGAAGTATGCGCCATTGGTGCGCAGCGGCAGCCGCTTCTGGAACACCAGCGGTGTGGGCTTCGATTACGGTTTATTTAAAGGCGTGACGGTGCGAACCGAGTCGCTGGAGACGCTGATTCAAGGTGGTATTGCCTTCGCCACCCCGGACGGTGAACGCATGGGCAACCCGGCGCGGGCCGAGCAGACGTTCCCGTTGTTCGACAAGTTCGAGGATGAATGGCTGACCTGGGCGCCGAAGATTCAGCTTGGTAAATAGCAGCGTCTGTTGAGACGCCTTCGCGAGCAGGCTCGCTCCCACAGGGGAACGCATTCCAATTGTGGGAGCGAGCCTGCTCGCGAAGGGGCCAGCCAAATCAACACAAAATCCACTCCATAAAAAAGGGCCGCGATCCCAGCAGATCGCGGCCCTTTTTGCCTTCAGCTAAAGCCGATCAAACCGCATCCAGCTCCGGCTCATCGGCCTGCACATTCAGCGTGGCTTTGACCACATCATGGCGGCGGATGTACTTCCAGTCCGCTTCATCGATGTAGATCCCGGCCGGGCCGCTGCCGCCTTCCAGGTCAATCGCGACACTGGCGCAGACCTGCGGCTTCACACTTGCGAGAATCGGCACGAAGCCCAGTTGCAGACTGGTTTCCAGCAGCGCCGCCTGGTTCTTCTCGTCGATGTCCGCCGCCTCGTCGAGGTAGTACGGCAGACGCACGCGGCCGGCCAGATCGCGATCCATCAAGTGCAGCAACAAGTACATGTTGGTCAGCGCCTTGATGGTCATGGTCGTACCGTTGGAGGCCGCGCCGTCGATGTCGGTGTGGATCACCGGTTGGCCGTTGACCTTGGTGATCTCGAAAGCCAGTTCGAACAAATCCTTGAGGCCGAGCTGGTTGTGGTTCGCTGCCACCAGCCGCGCGAGGTATTCCTTGGCCTCTTCGTTCTTGTTGTCCTGCTCGGCGCTCTGGCTGAGGTCAAACACCGACAGGGTTTCGCCTTCCTCATACTGGCCGGCGCTGTGGATGATCTGGTCGATGTGCTTGAGCGCTTCCTTGTTCGGCGCGAGGACGATGCGGAAGCTCTGCAGGTTGGAAACCTGACGCTTGTTGATCTCGCGGTTGAACAGCGCCAGTTGGTGCTCGAGGCTGTCGTAGTCGCTGCGGATGTTGCGCAGAGTGCGGGCGATGTCGGTGACCGCCGCGCGCCGCGCCTTGCCGAGGGTCAGGGCTTCATCGGTACGGTGTGCGTAAGCGTTGATCAGCAGCGACAGACGCCGCTCCATGTCGTCTTCGCTGTCGAACTTGGCCACACCTTTCAAACGCACCTGCGCGTACAGCGCCTCGATCTGCCCATCGGCGCGCAGCAGACCCTGCCAGCTATCCTGATAGTCGTTGAGCAGCGGCAGCAGGTTGTCCATCGAGTCATCGACCGGATCCATGAACGGCGTTCCGAACGGCAGGTCCGCTGGCAGCAACTGACGACGGCGCAGCGCGTCGTCGAGGGTGCGCTGCTTGGCTTCCATGTCGGCGATCTGCCGGCCGACGAGTTGCAGCTTGGCCGACAGTTGCTGGACGCGCTCGGTGAAGGCATCGCTGGAGCGCTTGAGTTCGTCCTGCGCAGCTTCCATCTGCGCCAGTTGTTCGAGTTTGTCGCTTTCTTCGGCGCTCAGGGTCTGGGTGCGACGGAAATCTTCCAGCGCCTTCTGCGCGTCCAGCACCTGCTGATACAGCGCCTCGGTCTGGGTCTTGCTCGCGGCGCGGTCGGCGGCCACGGCTTGCTGGGTTTTCAGTTGCTTGAGCTCTTTTTCCAGACGCTCCTTCTGATCGCGCAACGCGGCGCGGTCAGCCAGAGCCTGCAAGGCGGGCGGCTCGATGTGCGAGATGTCGATCGACAGGCCCGGCACTTCGAAGCGCTCGCCCTTGAAGCCGTCAAGAATCAGCTCCACGGATTTGACCCACTCACCGTTCTCGTCGAGGGTGATGCCGTGTTCGCCCAGCGGCAGGCTGAACAGCGCGCTGTTGAACAGGCGCATCAGGCGTTCGACGTCCTGTTGCGAGAACTCTTCGCGCAGGCGGGCGTAGCTGTTGTTGTCGGCGTGATCGAGTTGCTGCTTCACCGACTTCAGGCGTTTTTCCAGATCGCGCAGACGCTCTTCGAGATCTTCGGCGCTGAACTGACGCGACTGCGCCAGGGCACCGGCCAGTTCATCGTGAGCATCCTTGGCGGCGAGCAATTGTTGCTCGAGCACTTTGACGTCATCGACCAGGGCGAAGCGGTTCTTCAGCACCGACAGCTCACCGAGCCAGCGCTGAATGCCGGAAATTTCCCGCTCCAGACGCATCAATTCCTGAGTGCCGCCGCGCTGATCGTTTTGCAGATCGTCCTGCTCGCGACGGTAGTGCTCGGCCTGGATGGTGAGCTCTTCCTTGCGCGCCGTGGCGTAGTCCGACCAGGTGCCGAGCAGGGAATCGAGTAGCGGCGACAGGCGATGCAGTTTGCCGCGCAGCACGTCGCGCTGTTTCACGCCGTTGGCCAAGGCTTCGACCAATGGGCCGGCGGCGACCAGCGAGTTGTAGTCCTGTTCCATGCGCCGCACGTCGCGGAAGGCTTCTTCGCACGCGGCGATGTAATCGACGCTGCCCGAACGCAGGCTGTGCTCGAAGGCATCGAGGAACAGTTGCTTGAGCTTGGCCGCGGTGATTTCGCGCATGTGCAGCAGGTTGATGAACAGCGCGCGGAAGGTCTTCAGGCTCTGCTCGCTGGTGGAGCGCAGCGGGATCAGCGTCAGGTCGAGCGGGATCGACGTGTGGCCGCCAACCAGCAAGCGGCGCAGTTCGTCCGGCTTGAGCTCGTAAGCCTTCAGGCCTTCTTTTTCGAGATTGCTGAACAGTTCTTTCTGGCGCAGGCAGGTGTCGTTTTTCTGGTAGTGGGCCAGATCGAGCTTGCCGGCGTAGGCGAAGAACTGGTGCCCGAAACCGCCCCCCGGGCCGCGACCGACCACGCCGATCACGTGCGGGCCGTGGGGCAGGTTGACTTCGACGAGGATGTAACTGGTGTCGGAAGCGAAGTAGAAGCGCCGCGATTGTTCCAGGCTGTACTTGCCGAAACTCATGTCCGACATGCGCGCCAGAATCGGAAACTGCAAGGCGTTGATCGACGCCGATTTCCCGAGGTTGTTCGCGCCGTAAACCGACAACGGTTCTTCCAGCGGGAACAGACCGAGGCTGTAACCGGCGGTGTTCAAAAGGGCAAAGCGGCGGATGCCGTAGCGTTCTTGGCTCATGCATCGGACTCCTGTTCTTCGGCAATGGCGCGGGCCAGTGCGTCTTCTTCGCTTTCTTCTTCAAATTCGGAAAGATCGAGCGGATCGTCGGTTTCGAGGAATTTCGCTTCGGCTTCTTCGTCGATCAGCACCGGCGCCGGCAGCGGCAGAACGCTGTGGACGCTGGCAGCGAGGTCGCGGTCCTGCTGTACCGACAGGCACACGTCGAGGAAACGGTGCATCGGCGGCAGGAAGCGGTAGACACCGTTTTCTTCGCCGGCAAAACCAAGCTGGGTCATGCGGCGCATGATTTTTTCTTCGAGTTCTTCGACGGTCTGCACTTCGGCCTGAATGAACAGGTCGCGATACTTGTCCAGCAGCGACGGCAATTCTTCCCGGCCGAGGCTGCCGCCGTCGAGCACGGCGATCGGGTCGCGGCCCTGATCGGCCAGGTGCTCGACGAGGATGAAGGTGAACAGCGCCAGACGCTGGGCGGTCTTGTTCACCGCTGCGGCGGCCATGTCCGGCACGAAGTAGTAGAAACCACGGGTGTCGCAGACCAGTTCAAAGCCCAACGCCTTGAACAGCGTGCGGTACTGGTCCTGGAAATTCGACAGTTGTGCGTACAGCTCGGGATCACGACGGCTGACGTGGTAACCCTTGAACAACTCGCGGAAGATCGGCGCCAGTTGCGACAGTTCGGAAAGATCAAGATGCATTTGGGATGCTCGCAGAATTCTCGGCGGCGGTGTCGCTGGCCGAGAGCAGGGCGAAGGAGCGCAGGCTGACCTGATGCTCGTGAGTGTGATATTCGCGACGTTCCAGACGCTCGCGCTTGAAGCGTTTTTCCCGCGACAGGCGCGAGAACCAATAAAGCAATTCGTCGGTGGCGCCGTCCGGTTCCTGCTCCAGCAGCCAGGTCATCAGATCCGGCATCGGCAGCGATTCTTCGCAACGATCGACCATCTCGCGCACGGTGCGCGGTGCACGTGGCGCGTCGCCAGCCTTTTGGGTTTTGTGCGCCTTGGGGAAGCGCGCCGGTTTCGGCTCGAAACGCGCCAGCGCATAAACGTAGGCTTCGACCTGACTGGCGCTGCCCAGGAAAGTGCTCTGTGGGCGGGTGAACAGCGGCATCGCCGCTTGCGGCACGGCGTCGATGCCTTTACGCCGGATCGCCGCCAGCGCCAGTGCGGCGCCACGGGTCACGGCGTTATGCCGACGCGCTTCTTCACGCAACGGCAGCAGCAGTTCGCGGGCATGGCGCAGGGTCAATTGCGCGCTGGTCTGCATTTCGAGGATGCGCGCGTGGGTGCGCAGGAGCATGTCGTCATCGACCAGATGGCCGAGACGCTGCTGTTCGCTGAGCATCTTCAGCAGCACGGTTTCGACCTTGCGCACGCCTTGCTCGAAGGCACCGTCGGCGTTGACCAGATCGATCATCGGCTCGACGTATTCGTCCCACGTCGCCAGTACTTCGGCGTAACGCTGACGCAGCGGAATCTGCCGGTCGCTGGTCTTCGCCCGTTCGGCGACTGCCACCAGGGCCTGTTCATCGTTGTCGAGTTTCTTCAGTACGTCGCGCACGCGCATGTCGAGCAAGCGCAGCTGGCGCGCCAGATCGTTGCCGTCACGAACGTCGAAAGCGTCCTGGATATAACCGGCCAGACGCTCCAGGTGACGCAAATAGGCTTCGATTTCCAGGCACAGACCGAGGCGGTGTTCGCGGCGCAGGTAGGCGAGGAAGTCGTGGATCTGCGCGTTGAGCTCGAAACGGTTCGGGCTTTTCGCCACCGGAACCAGAATATCGAGGCGAATCCACACATCGAGCAGGCTGGTGATGTCCTGCGGCGTGCTGTCGAGTTGTTGGGCGGCCAGTTGCGTGCGCAGTTCGTTGAGGCTCAGGGTGCCTTGGTCGAAGTGCTCGCACAGTGGCTCCAGAAGTGCCCAGTGTTCAGCGAGGGCGCGCAAGACGCGCTTGGGTTCGATCATCGGAATGGCCGGCTGGTTGGCGATTAAAAGCGGCGATTGTACTGCATCACAGGCGCGGCGATTCACTCTCGGGACGGGCTGTCGCATTCTTTGCTCAAAGGGCAGCGGCGCAGCGCAGCGCGGGGTATCGATCAACAGCGAGCGATCTTGTGCGAAGGGCGGTAGAATCAGCGCACTTTCCGTTATCCACAAGTGGCCGACCTTTGCTTATCGAGTCCCGCCGCCGCGCCTATTTGAACGCCATGCAGGTGGTCAACTGGCTGCCGCGCACCGAACTGCCTTTCGCCGCACCGTCGCGGCCCGAGCTGTTGGAGATGCCCGAGCCTGAGCTTGAGGTGCCGGTCGTTCCGGCGCCTCTGGCTGAAGCACCGGCGCAGCCTGCCGCGCGTCAGGTCGAGCGGCCGAAAATCGAGGTGCCGCGTCCGTCGCTGGCCAGTACCCGCAACGGCGCGAAACCGGTGGAGGAAGTCGACGAGACGCCGGTGGTGGTCAAGCCTGCGCCAGTGCCGCCGCCGCGTTTCGCCCTGCAACTGCTGCGCGCCGGGCGCTGCCTGCTGCTGGTCGAGTTACCCACAGGCGAAGCGTTTCAGAGTCGCGATCCGGCCTACCTGCTGCTCAAGGACATGCTGCGCGCCGCCGGTCTGCCGGATGCGCCGCAAATCGTCGGCGAACCTGTGCGCTGGCCGTGGCTCAATCGCGGCACGCTGGATCAAGGCCCGGAAGCGGCGCGCGACTTCGTGCAGGGTTTCCTCTCGGTGCAGATGGAAGCGGCGCCCTGCGCCTGTCTGTGGCTGATCGGCCTGCCGGCGGTGAAATTTGCCGGGGAAGCGGACGCCGAAGCGTTCAATAGTGAACTGCAGATCGAAGGTCTGGGCCTGGCCTGGGCAATTCCCGGTCTGGAACTGTTAATGGAAGAGCCACAGCGCAAGGCCGCTGTGTGGCAAGCCATGCGTCGGCTGATGGCGCGCTGGAAACAATCCGATGAGTGAGGCTGTAACCTTTCGCCCGATGACCGAGGCGGACCTGGACGCTGTGTTGAAGATCGAATACGCCGCGTACAGCCATCCGTGGACCCGGGGGATTTTTCTCGATGGCCTGGGCAAATACCAGATCTGGCTGATGTTCGAAGGGCAGCAGCAGGTGGGCCACGGCGTGGTGCAAATCATTCTTGATGAGGCGCACCTGCTCAATATCACCGTCAAGCCGGAAAGTCAGGGGCGCGGGTTGGGCCTGACGTTGCTTGAGCATTTGATGTCGCGGGCGTATGCGGCCGAGGCTCGGGAATGCTTTCTCGAAGTGCGCGACAGCAACACGGCTGCGTTCAGGTTGTATGAGCGTTATGGCTTCAACGAGATTGGCCGGCGTCGTGATTATTATCCGGCGGTGGGTGGGCGTGAGGATGCGGTGGTGATGGCCTGTACCCTGGTTGACTGAAGCCATGTAGGAGCTGCCGAAGGCTGCGATCTTTTGATCCTGTTTTTGTAAGATCTAAAGCAAAATCAAAAGATCGCAGCCTTCGGCAGCTCCTACAGGGGGCAAATTTCAAGTCAGCGGATCAGCGCTTGCCATCCAGCGGATCCAGATCCGCCAGTTCCGCTTCATCCAGCCCGTCACCGCCGCCGATGTCATTTTCATCGACCACGCTCAGATCCCAATCCGCCTGATTACCCTCGCCGACTTCCTCGGCATCGCGCGCACCATCCTCGCGAATCAGGGTTTCCGGGCTCAGGTCATCGTCAGTCGGCTGATGATCATCCACCGAGGCCCCGGTCATACCCGCCTCACGCACTCGCTCAGCCGGCATCAGTTGTTCGCGTTCACGCTCGGGCAGTTCATCTCCGATTTTCGCGCTGGGCTCTTCGTCGTCGAAATCCAGCTCGTGCACCGAGCCCATGCGGTCTTCGTTATCATCGATGGGTTCCGGTTGCACCGCATCATAAGGGCGTCGTGAATCAGTCATGGCAATTCCTCATAGTGTGGGCCTTACTGAGTGGACTCACCGGGCGCGCGAGAATTCCAACGAAAACACTTTGCGCTGGCGGCGTGACTTCGACGGGCGGTCGTCTATCAAACCTGCGCATCTTTCTTGAGGCCTTATCCATGCACGATCTACAAGACCTGATTGATAACAACGAGCGTTGGGCTGACGCGATCACCAAGGAAGACCCGGATTTCTTCGCCAAACTGGCGCGCCAGCAGACCCCAGAATATCTATGGATCGGCTGCTCCGACGCACGCGTACCGGCTAACGAAATCGTCGGCATGCTGCCGGGCGATCTGTTCGTACACCGCAACGTGGCCAACGTCGTGCTGCACACCGACCTCAACTGCCTCTCGGTGATCCAGTACGCGGTGGATGTGCTCAAGGTCAAACACATCCTCGTCACCGGCCACTACGGCTGCGGCGGCGTGCGCGCGTCGATGCAGGATCGCCAGTTCGGCCTGATCGACGGCTGGCTGCGGTCGATCCGCGACCTGTACTACGAGAAACGCGAAGAACTGGCCAAGCTGGCGACCGAAGAAGAGCAGGTCGATCGCATGTGCGAACTCAACGTGATCCAGCAAGTGGCCAACGTCGCGCATACCAGCATCATCCAGAACGCTTGGCATCGCGGACAGCCGCTGTCGATCCACGGCTGCATCTACGGCATCAAGGACGGCCGCTGGAAAAGTCTCAATACCACCATAAGCGGTTTCGAACAGTTGCCGCCGCAATACCGCTTACGTCCGGTCGGCGCGCCGTAACCGCGGCGTTCAGTTACGGCCTGGATGCCGCCAGCGCTGTAAAAAGCGCTGGCCTTCAGGCGTGGGTGGTTCGTCGTAACCGGTGATCCAGCCACGGCAGCGCGACGAACCGCAATCGCAGGCGAACTGGCGTAGCAGTTTGTCTTCGGTCGATGCGTAATCGATGCTCAGATGTTCGCCGCTGTGGATATCTTTCAAGGCCCACAGCCACAATTCGCTCATGTCGAGAAATACATTCGGATCGCAGGCGTGCTCGAGCACACCGCAAAAGCGCGGATCGTAAACGTGGATGCCGGTTTGCAACTGACGGGTCTGTCGACAGCGATAGGGCAGCAATTGCCCGGAAACCCGGCACATTCGGCTAATGCGCAGAAACTCGCGGCGCGCGACCACCGCCGTGGCCATGCCACGTTCGTCGTGGATAATCTGAAAGTCCTGGCAGGATGGGAAGCCCAGCCGCACCGGAAGTCCGGCGAACGGATAGATGCCTTCTGTGTCGCGCGGCAGGTGCCGGCCCATGGCTTGATTGTTCATAACGATCCTTGTTGTTGAGTGTTGCCTCCGGGTTGTGCCCATGCCTCGCCAGGCGAGGCATGATTGGATCCAAGCGTCGCGCAATTGAAGGTAGCGGTCTACTGTCAAACCTGACAGGCGCGATCACCGCTGGCCCGCGTCAGCATTGACTGACACGGGGGGCTCCGGCAGCGATTACAGAGCGGGTGCGGGCAAAGCGGCCGCAGGCAGTGGCGCTTTCAACTGCTGCAGTTGTGTCTTGATTCGTGGCGTGGCGCACTTGGCGGCGGCTTGTTCGGCGCTGAGGTCGCGGATCGAGGTGTAGAACAACTCGCAGGTTTTGACCTTTTGCGTCACCTGCCATGTTTGCGTGCAACTGTTCAGCGTGGCCTGCGCATCGCTGCCCGGCTTGCTGCCCATCCCGGCCTGCCAGCAAGCCGCGCTCAAATCCTGGCCCATGACTTTAAGGCCCGCCGCGTCAGCCTTGGCCTGGGCATCGTCGCCGGTATAGCTCTTCGGATCGGCGGCGTACCAGATATAGCTCGGATGATTCGAGCCGAGCACCGGCACATTCACCCCTTCGCTTGGACTGATGCTTGCCAGACCCAATACGCCCACCGTCGGCCCATACTGTTCCTTGATCCAGTTGCGCACCGGCGCCCCGAACGCAACCATCGGCAGCGTCGTGCCGCTGGCGGTCTGGCTGAACTGCTTGACCAGCGTGGTCTGGTAATCCTTGAAGTAGTCGTAGACGTCCTCCAGATCCCCGCCGGCATTGGACGGCGCGGCGATCGGCGCGATGTCGATGATGGTCTGATAGGCCGGCGTCTGCCCGGCGGGGATGCCGTTATCGGTCAGCAACGTCGCCCAGCGATCGGTGGTGTTCGAGCGCAGATAGTCCTGCGCCTGGGTCAGCGAGTAATCAGGCGGGAAGTGCAGCAACTCGATGCTCTTGCGATTTTCCAGGGCCATGCCCAGCGGCAGGAACAGATACCAGCTGTAGGCCCACTTGCCATCGGCATTGAGCTTGCTGGCGCCGGCATACGCCAGGTCGCCGGCATCGAGCAACGCCGACAGCGGCTTGTCATAGCCGTCCGGCACCCCGGTGATCTCGGCGTAGAGCTGATCGTTGTCATTTTTCACCAGCACCTTGGCATCGGCGTAACCGTCGCGCTGTACGCTCTGGCTCAGGTAGTGAGCAACGGTCTGCTCCAGCGTCCAGTTGCGAAAGCAGATCACGCTGCAATTGTTGGGGTAGGCGAAGAGGCGGGTGACGCGCTCGGTGCTGCCCAGTTTCACGTCGACATCGGCGTGGACGGCGGCGCTTAGTGTCAGTGCAACGAGGGTAAGGCCTGCGAGTTTGAACATGCTCAGATCCTTTTCAGCGTGGGTTCCCCTCGATTTGGGGGCGCTTCATAGTGGATCAGAGGTGTTTGACAGAAAAGCGGTTGAGTGTGGATTTCATGATTTCCACGCCAGACCTGTGCAAGCGAGCGCTCGCTCCCACAGGCCTGGCTAGTTTTTGCTACGGCATCACCGGCGGCGTATACGCCAATGTCGTCCCCAGCGCCCACAACAGCAGCAGCACCAGTGGCGTGTGCACCAGCAGTTGCACGAACGAAAAGCCGATCAGATCCCGCGCCTTCAACCCGAGCACGCCCAGCAGCGGCAGCATATAGAACGGGTTGATCAGGTTCGGCAAGGCTTCGGCGGCGTTGTAGATCTGCACTGCCCAGCCGAGGTGGTATTGCAGGTCATTGGCGACTTGCATCACGTAGGGCGCTTCGATGATCCATTTGCCGCCGCCGGACGGGATGAAGAAACCGAGAATCGCCGAATAGACGCCCATCAGCAGCGCATAGGTGTCGTGGGAGGCGATGCTGACGAAGAAGGTCGAGATGTGATGTGCGAGGGTTTGCGCATCGGCGCCTTTGACCGTAGTCATCAGTGCGGCGATCGAGCCGTACAACGGAAACTGGATCAACACGCCAGTGGTGGTCGGCACCGCACGGGCCACCGCATCGAGGAAGCTGCGCGGGCGCCAGTGCAACAGCGCTCCGAGCATGATGAACAGGAAGTTATAGGTGTTCAGGCCGGAAATTGCAGTGATCGCGGGTTTGGTCGAGAACTCGTGGAACAGCCATCCCGCCGCCAGAAGCACCAGCACAATGATCAGCAACGGGCTGTGTTCCAGCCATTCACCGGGGCGAGTGCGCGGTTGCAGCGGCGGCAGGTTGAACGCCGGGTCGATGCCGCAGGCCTTGGCGTCGCGTGCCGAGTTCGGCCCGGGCGCGGTGGCGTAGGCGATGATGATCGAAATCACGATCAGCGCCAGCAGCATGACCCCGGACTGCCAGAGAAAAATGGTTTCGGTGAACGGGATTACGCCAGTGATCGACAGGATCGACGGCGGCAGGCTGCCGGGGTTGGCCTGCAACTGCGCGGCCGACGATGACAAGCCCAGTGCCCACACCGCGCCAAGGCCAAGGTATGCCGCAGCACCGGCCGCGCGGTAATCCATTTTCAGATCGGTGCGGCGGGCGAGGGCGCGTACCAGCAGCCCGCCGAATACCAGCGACAGACCCCAATTGAGCAGGGAGGCGACCATCGAGATCAACGCTACCCAGGCCACGGCGGAGCGGCCGTTTTTCGGGATGCGTGCCAGTTTGTCGATCAGTTTGACTGCGGGCGGAGAGCTGGCGACGACGTAGCCGCCGATCACCACGAAGGCCATCTGCATGGTGAACGGGATCAGGCTCCAGAAGCCGTCGCCGAAGGCCATCGCCGCAGCGGTAGGTTTGGCGCCCATGGCCAAAGTGGCCAGCGCAACGATGATCACGGCCAGCGCGGCGAATACCCAGGAATCGGGAAACCAGCGTTCGGCAAAACTGGAACAGCGCAGGGCAAAGCGCGCGGAGCGGCTATCTTCGATATCAACGGCCACAGGAAGTACCTCGGATTTTTTATGGTTATTTTGATCCGTGGGAGCAGTCGCCCGGCTCGACAGCCACAGAGAACCCTGTGGGAGCGAGCCTGCTCGCGAAGACGTCGGCACATTCAGCATCAGGTTGTCTGAACTGACGCTTTCGCGAGCAGGCTCGCTCCCACGTGGGCGGCTGGTCGGTGTTGGCGTGGTCCCTTGGACAGGCGCTAACAGTAAATCAAGCGCCACCCTTTTGTTGAGCAGGTTTTCGCAAACCGAGACTATGGTCTGACGGGTTGTCGATCCGCGCTTTTGCGTAGACCATGAGCGCCTTGGTTTTTGCCGATGCCTGAGTTCTTTGTCATGACTGCCAATTCTCCAGCCCGACCGGCGCCGTTCAGCCGCTCCGACTACAAGACCCTCGCCCTTGCGGCGCTTGGCGGGGCGCTGGAAATCTACGATTTCATCATCTTCGTATTCTTCGCACTGACTCTGAGTCAGCTGTTCTTCCCCCCGGAAATGCCCGAGTGGCTGCGTTTGCTGCAGAGTTTCGGCATCTTCGTCACCGGTTATCTGGCGCGGCCGCTGGGCGGGATTCTGATGGCGCATTTCGCCGACCGCCTGGGCCGCAAAAAGGTGTTCAGCCTGAGCATCCTGATGATGGCCCTGCCGTGTCTGCTGATCGGGATCATGCCGACCTACGCGCAGATCGGCTATTTCGCACCCTTGCTGTTGCTGGCGCTGCGCATCCTGCAAGGCGCGGCGGTGGGCGGCGAAGTGCCAAGTGCCTGGGTGTTCGTCGCCGAGCATGCGCCTGTCGGCCATCGCGGCTACGCCCTCGGATTCCTGCAGGCCGGCCTGACCTTCGGTTACTTGATCGGCGCACTCACCGCGACCTTCCTCGCGCAGGTTTTCACGCCTGCCGAAATTCTCGATTACGCCTGGCGCTATCCGTTTCTGCTCGGCGGCGTGTTCGGCGTGGTGGGCGTTTATCTGCGCCGCTGGCTCAGCGAAACCCCGGTGTTCATGGCCATGGAAGCGCAACGCGAGGCGCGAGTCGAACTGCCGTTGCGCACGGTATTGCGCGAACATCGTCTGGCCATGCTGCCGGCCATGTTGCTCACCTGCGTACTCACCTCGGCAGTGGTGGTGTTCGTCGTCATCACCCCGACCATGATGCAGAAAACCTTCGGCATGACCGCCAGTCACACCTTCGGCCTCAGTGCCCTGGGCATCGTCTTCCTCAATATCGGCTGCGTGATCGCCGGGCTGCTGGTCGACCGCATCGGCGCCTGGCGCACGGTCATGCTCTACAGCTTGTTACTGCCGCTGGGCATTGGCGTGTTGTATGGCTGCCTGATCATGGGCGGGCATTGGATCGGCATGGCCTATGCGGTCGCCGGCCTGGCTTGCGGGGTAGTGGGTGCGGTGCCTTCGGTGATGGTCGGGCTTTTTCCGGCGCGGATTCGCGTGTCGGGCATTTCCTTCACCTACAACATTGCCTACGCGGCGTGGGCAAGTATCACCCCGCTGCTGCTGATTGGTCTGATGCCGTGGAGCCCGTGGGTCTGCGTGATCTTTTGTGCCGTGATGGGCGCTGTGGGGATTGTGACGGCGGCGTATTTCGGTGCGCGCATGCCACGTACCGGACCGTGTCAGGCGGCCGGCGCTGCCTGATCCGCAAGCGCCGGATTATTTTCGACTGACGGGTCTGGAGCTGGCTTCAGAAAAGCTGTGCAAGGCCGATGGCTAGGTTGTATCCGCTAACTACCCTGCCATCGGTGCTTTCCCATGTTCAATAAACGCTTGAAACAAGAGCTGGCTGCTCTGCGCGAAGAACTCTCCAGCCTTGTACAAGTGAAGGAAAGCCTGGAAAGCGAAATGCTCGCGCTGACCCTTGAGCCCGACGGGCGGATTCGTTCGGTCAACCAGAATTTTCTCGATGAAATGCTCTACAAGAGCCAGGACCTGGTCGGCCGGGCAATTGAAGACATCGTGCCGGCCCACGTCAAAACCGACGAATTCCATCAGCGCTTCAAAAACTCGATGAGCCGTGGCGAGCATTTTGCCGGCGCCGTGCGCCTGTTGCGCGGCAATGGCGACGAGGCGTGGCTGCGTTCCATCGTGCAACCGGTGCGCTCGTCCGATGGCCGGATCAGACACATTTCCTTCTACGCCAGCGACCTGACCCGCACCATCGAAGCCTCCCGCGAGCATGAGAACCTGATCGGCGCGCTGGTGCGCTCCACCGCCGTGATTGAATTCGATCTCAACGGCAATGTGCTCAGCGCCAATGACCGCTTCCTCAACGGCATGGGTTACAGCCTGGCGCAGATCAAAGGCAAACATCACCGCACCTTCTGCGCACCGGAAGAATACAACAGCGCCGAATATCAGAATTTCTGGCGGCGCTTGAACAGCGGCGAATTCGTCGCAGGCCGCTTCAAGCGTATCGACAGCCATGGTCGTACGGTGTGGCTGGAAGCGTCCTACAACCCGGTGGTTGATGCCAACGACAAACTGTACAAAGTGGTGAAGTTCGCCACGGTGATCACCGATCAGGTCAACCGCGAGCAGGCGGTTGCCGACGCAGCGAGCATCGCTTACAGCACCTCGCAACAAACCGACAGCACCGCACAACGGGGCACCACGGTCGTCACCGAAGCGGTCAACGTGATGCGTGATTTGTCGCGGCACATGCAAGCCGCCGGCGAAGGAATCGAAGCGCTCAACGAGCAGTCGCTGGTGATCGGCACCATCGTCAAAACCATCAGCGGCATTGCCGAACAGACCA
The DNA here is from genome assembly GCF_004307585.1 of Pseudomonas sp. Sample_20. Taxonomy (NCBI): domain Bacteria; kingdom Pseudomonadati; phylum Pseudomonadota; class Gammaproteobacteria; order Pseudomonadales; family Pseudomonadaceae; genus Pseudomonas; species Pseudomonas sp. Sample_20. Next base: position 17,710 of record NZ_RCOA01000097.1, read on the forward strand.
ACCTGCTGGCGCTCAACGCCGCGATCGAAGCCGCCCGGGCCGGCGAGCAGGGCCGTGGTTTTGCCGTGGTCGCGGACGAGGTCCGGCAACTGGCCTCGCGCACCAGCCAGGCGACGGACGAAATCGTCGGCGTGGTACGGCAGAACCAGGAAATGGCCCGCAATGCCGTGGCGCTGATGACCGACGGCAAGCTTCAGGCTGAACAGGGCCTGGCGCTGGCGGCGGAGGCGGGCACGGTGATTGTCGAGATTCAGGACGGTGCGCAGAAAGTGGTGGATGCGGTGGGGCAGTTTGCCAATCAGCTCTCTCACTGACACCGCACTTATCGTTCCCACGCTCTGCGTGGGAATGCCGCCCGGGACGCTCCGCGTTGCTTCGCTGGCGTGACGCAGAGCGTCACAGGATGCATTCCCGCGCAGAGCGTGGGAACGATCACCGAGGGGCAGCGCCGCATCTGCTCGCTCCCACAGGTTCTGCGATTCTCCAGTGACAGCGCTACAATCGGCTCCTTTTCCTCCGGAGCAGATCCCCATGAGCGTCTCCCACCGCCGTCCGGTGCCTCTGAACAAAGCCTACCGCCTGCTCAATCACGGGCCGACCGTACTGGTCAGCGCCGCTCACGACGGCCAACGCAACATCATGGCCGCCGCCTGGGCCATGCCGCTGGATTTCGAACCGCCGAAAGTCGCCGTCGTCCTCGACAAATCCACCTGGACTCGCCAGTTGCTTGAAGCCTCCGGCACTTTTGTGCTGAACGTGCCTTGCGTCAATCAGGCCGATATCGTGCAAACCGTCGGCAACACCTCCGGCCTGGAACTCACCCGCAACCAAGGTCACGACAAGTTTCAGGCGTACGGTCTGCAAACCTTCGCTGGCGAACAGGTTGAAGCGCCGCTGCTCGAGGGCTGTGTCGCCTGGCTCGAATGCCGCCTGCTGCCGGAGCCGCGCAATCACGAGCAATACGACCTGTTCCTCGCCGAAGTCATCGCCGCCCAAGCCGATGAGCGTGTGTTCAGCGATGGGCGCTGGCATTTCGAGGGGCAGGATGGACTGCGTACCTTGCACCACGTGGCGGGCGGGCATTTCCTGAAGATTGGGGATGGGGTGGATGGCAAGACGTTGGCGGTCTGATTTACTCCCGGGAGAAGGCCTGCTGCTCGGCAGGCCTTTTTCAATGCGGTGTTTCAGTCCCCCAACGCCTCTCCCTCACGCCGAGGGTCGGCACCCCCCGTCAATGTCGCTTTGCCCTGCGCATCCTTCACCCGCACGATTGCTTGGGTGCCGCTGGTCATGTCGATTTCACTGACCGTGTGCCCTTTGTCTTTCAACGCCTGAATCAGCACCGGGCTGAACTGTCCCTGTTCCAGTTCGGTGGGGCCATTGCGGCTGCCGAAGTTGGGCAGGTTGATCGCACTTTGTGCATCGAGGTTCCAGTCGAGCAGGCCGATGGTGGTTTTAGCCACGTATTCGATGATTTGCGAACCGCCGGGCGAGCCGACTGTGGCGACGAATTCACCAGTGTTGCGATCAAAGATCAGCGTCGGCGCCATCGACGAGCGTGGGCGTTTGCCCGGTTCGACGCGGTTCGCGACTTTCTGCCCGTTCTCTTCGGAAATGAACGAGAAGTCGGTCATCTGGTTGTTCAGCAGAAAACCCTGAACCATCAGGTGCGAGCCGAACGCGGCTTCGATGGTGGTGGTCATCGACACGGCGCCGCCGAGGTCGTCCACCGCCACCACTTGCGAGGTCGAGATGCGCAACGGCGAGCGGTCCGGTGCATAGGCAACCTGCACGCCCGGTGGTGTGCCCGGTTTGGCGCTGCCCATGCTGCGCTCGCCGATCAGGCTGGCGCGGCTGGCCAGATAGGCAGGATCGAGCAGACCTTTGACCGGCACCGGGACGAAGTCGGTGTCGGCCACGTATTGCGCACGGTCGGCATAGGCCAGACGTTCAGCCTCGGCGATCAGATGCACCGCTTGCGGCGCCGGTTCCATGCCGGCCGGCCTATTGGTGTTCACTGGTTTGAGCGGGGTCAGCGACAGGCGTGGGTCGCGAGTCTCCAGCGCCTGCAATGTGCCGAGAATCTGCGCTACGGCGATCCCGCCTGACGACGGTGGCGGCATGCCGCAGACCTGCCAGCGCTTGTAGTCGGTACACAGCGGCGCGCGCTCCTTGGCCTGATAACGCTGCAAATCGTTCAGCGACAGGCTGCCGGGGTTGGCGTGCTGTTGAACCTTGGCGACGATCTCTTCGGCGATCGGACCTTTGTACAGCGCATCGGCACCCTCGCTGGCGATGCGTTTGAACACGGCGGCCAACTTCGGGTTTTGCAGGCGTGTGCCTACAGCTTTGACGCTGCCATCGTTATTGAGGAAGTAGGCGGCCATGTCTGGTGACTGGCGTATCAGCGGATCGGCAGTCAGCAGCGAATGCAGGCGCGGGGAAATCGCAAATCCTTGCTCGGCCAGTTTGATCGCCGGCTCAAACAGCTTCGCCCATGGCAAGCGACCGTGCTGCCGATGCGCCAGCTCCAGCGCGCGCAATACCCCGGGCGTACCGACCGAGCGCCCGCCGATCTGCGCTTGCGCAAAGGCCATCGGTTTACCGTCAGCCTTCAGGAACAGCTTCTCGGTGGCCCCGGCCGGGGCCGTTTCGCGGCCGTCATAGGTGCGCACCTGCTTGCCATCCCACAACACAATCATCGCCCCGCCACCGATCCCGGAAGACTGCGGCTCAACCAGCGTCAACACCGCCTGCATCGCAATCGCCGCATCAATCGCCGAACCACCCTGACGCAACATCTCCCGCCCGGCTTCGGCCGCGAGTGGATTGGCAGCAGCGGCCATGTGTTTATTGGCGTGACGGGTTTGCAGATCAGTGCGGTAACCGGAAGCGGCTTCCGGTGCCAGCGGCAACGAAGAAGAGGGCGGGGCGTTGCATGCGGTGAGGGTCAGAGCGCTGACAAGCAGTGTCAGGGCTGGCAAGCGAAAGCGCTCTAAGGGCTGGGCTGGAAACACGCGGGCTCTCCGTCCGTGGGGTAGAAGTCTTGGGGGACTTTATCGAGCGGGCGGGCGGGGTGCAAACCGGTGGGGATTTGGTGCTATGTCAATCGTCCTCGACGGTGCGTTCCAAACCCGGTTGGTTGCGATGGATTCAGTTGAATCAATGGTGTCTTTGGTTGTAGTTCTTCGCCCCGGCTGGAGTAATTTTCGTACATTTCTCCTACAGAACTTTCAGGTCGACAGCCTACGCGGCGTTGCCTGAGGATGGTTTCTGTAGTTTTTCCAGGATGGATATCAGATGAAGAGGATGAGTCCGTTGCCATTCGATTTTATTTTCAGTTGGCCGCTGTCATGAGCATTTCCAATGAGGATCGTGATTTTCTGGTGGCGTTGGGCAGTCGCATTGCACATTTACGCACGGTGCACGAGATAACACAGACGCGGTTTGCAAGGGCTTTAGGTCTTTCCCGGCAGACCTTTCAGGGTTACGAGGAGGGCACGCGCAGCATGCCGGTCACGACACTGGTGAAGATGGCATTTGCGCTTCGCGTTCCCGTTGAAGACCTGCTCGGGGTTCCCTCGTACACGGAGACGACCAGGCGCAGCTTGACCTCGACGTGGTATCGACGGCTGCAGTCCATCAATGAGCTTTCGAAGGTCCAACAGAAGGTAATTGCGCAGATGCTTGACGCGCTGATCGCACAGGCAGCGAGCAAAACAAGCAACGAAGAAAGAGAAATTTGAAGTAACCCTAAGAACGCGGAACCAGGGTGCGCCAACACCCTGGCTCCGCTAACCACAAGCAGCTAAACAGGAGCTGATCATGGCTAAAACCAAGCATACGTCATCAACCCCCATCACTGAACGCCGGTTGAAAATCGCCGCTGATTTTTACCCGGCCCACACCAAGGAAAAGCCCTACAGCCCCGCCAAACCCGTACCCTGGATCAGACTGCGCGGCCTGTGGTTACGGCAGGCAGGATTCGAGGTGAACGAGAACGTCAAAGTGCGTGTGATGAAAGGGTGTCTGGTGATTACAGCGGAATAGATGAATCATCCAAGTAAAGCCGCAACGCCATTTGCGTAGAAAAAACGCCGCTAACCCTCAAAGAATAGCGGCGTTTTTTCTCATATAGCGCTCTTGATTATCTAAAGTTTTATGGCGGGCGGGGCTCGTAATACCTGGCTAAAAGCCTGGTTGGGAGGAAGGCATTATCTTGAATTTGATATGTGGCTTATATGAAAAAAGGCGCAGTGCAGGCTGTAAGAAAGTCTGACGGATGAGCGGCTGAGAGCCCACTGATCAATCGAAAGGGCTGAAGATAGACCTTCTGTGGGTGGGGAACCGGAGGGGGAATTATTGCAGGCATAAAAAAACGGCCTACCTTTCGGTAAGCCGTTTTTAGTACTTGGTGGCTACACAGGGACTTGAACCCCGGACCCCAGCATTATGAATGCTATGCTCTAACCAACTGAGCTATGTAGCCAAGTGGCGCGCATTATTCCCCTGAAATGGCAAAGCGTCAAGCGTAAATCGAAAATATTTCTTCCTGTTTTCAACCGCTTATCCTCCAGCCCCGAAAATCGGGGCCGGGGAGGGCGTCAGCGCAGTTGGAATCTGGCGGTATTGGCGCTCAGGGCTTCGCTGCCCTGGCTCAAGGTGTCGGCCGCGAGGTTCACCGCGCGTGCGCCTTCAAGCAAACGCACCGCCGCTTGATCGACCTGCTGGATATTGCCGCTGACTTCGTCGGCAGTGCTGGCCTGTTCTTCAACCGCCGTGGCGATTTGCGCCAGGGTGTCGGTGACACTTTGTACGGCGCTGGCGATTTCTCCCAGGCGTTCGCCGAGTCCGGTGACTGCCTCGGCATCCGATTGCGCCTGACCACAGGCGGCTTCCATCAGGCTCACCGCTTCGTTGACCGTGGCGCGCAGGCTGTCGACGGTGCCAGCGATCTGCGCGGTGGAAGATTGCGTGCGTTGCGAGAGGCTGCGCACCTCGTCGGCGACCACGGCAAAGCCGCGACCCTGTTCGCCGGCGCGGGCGGCTTCGATGGCGGCGTTGAGTGCGAGCAGGTTGGTCTGCTCGGCGACGCCGCGAATGGTGTCCACGACCAGTTGAATCTGCTGGCCTTGCTCGCTGACCCTGCCGAGCGCGGCGGCGGTGTCGTTCAGGCGCTGATTGAGCTGCTGAATGCTGGCCGTGGTGCGCTGGCTGTCGCGGCTGCTGTCGGCGGCGATGCGCCGGGTTTGCTGGGCGCTGCCGGAGGCCTGTTCGCAACTCTGCGCGACGCCTTGCGAGGTGGCGGCCAATTGCGTGGCGGCAGCGGCAATCTGGCTGATCTGCAACTGCTGCGCCTCGACTTCGCTCAGGGCGCCGCTGGAGTGTTGGTTGAGGCTGCGTACCGCGTTGCTCAACTGCGAGGTCTCGTGGTCGACGCCGAGCATGCTGCTGCGCAGTTGCACCACAGCGACGTTGAGCGCTGTGCTGATCGCTGCCAGCTCATCGCGCCCCACCACCGGCACTTGCAGGCTCAGATTGCCGTCGCGCAAGGCTTCAGCGAGCAAGGTGATGCCGCTGGCACTACGACGGATCGAGGCTTGCAGGCAGACGAACAGGTACAGCGCGGCCAACAGCAGGCAACCGAAGATTGCGGCGACAAGAATGAACTGGCGAATCGCCGAGCTGTAATACGCATCGAGCCGCTGATCCAGCGCGACCAGGGATTGCTGGCGCAGGGAAGCGAGGTCGGTGAGCAGCGCGTCGAGGCTGCGTTCGAAGTCCTCTGGCTTGAGGTTGATGCTGCCGCCAAACACACCGTCGTCGAGGACTTTCAGGCCGCTGTCGAGGTGTTTCAGGCTGTCGTGATACTGACCGGCCCAGGCTTGCAACTCGGCTGGCAGACGCGCCTCCAGCAGGCCGGCGGTTTTCACCAGTTGCTCGCGGGCGTCGCCGATGCGGCTGCGCAGGTCGCGCAACTGCAAGCGGCTCTGCAGGGTGAACTGGCCGGAAACGACTGAGGCCTGACCGACCGCCGCCAGGCGGCCGACTCGCTCGATCAGGTCCGGCGCATGTTGTGTGGATATTTGCGTCAGCAGGTAGGTTTCCAGCCACGGCGCGAGGGTCAGGCGATTGTCCATGACGATCTGCTCGCGCAAGGCTTGCAGCGCGCCCAGGGCATTGGTGAAGCGGTCATAACCGTCCGGCCACCAGCCGACACTGCTAAGGCTTTTCGAATCAAGGCCATTGAGTGCGGTTTGCAGCGCCTGAAAGCGCTCGAGGATTGCGCCGTCGGCGCCTTGCTGGTTCAGGGCATTTCCCAGCTCGGTGGTGGCTTGCAGCACCGCCGGTTGCACGCCGTCGAAGGCAGCCATGGCGGCGAGGGTGGCCGGTGTCGGCTGACGATTGGTCTCGGTGGCGCGCCAGCGGGCGGCGCGGTCGCGTTGCGCGGCGAGCAGGTTGTCCAGCGCATCCAGCGCGAGCAATTGACGCACGCCGGCACGTTCGCCGGAAATCAGATTGAGCTTCTCGCGATAGTCATGGCCGATCATCAACAGGCTGCCGGCCAGCGGCAGAATGAACAGCAGAAACAATAATTGGAATTTACCTGCGAAGCCAAACCGCCCCAGCAATTTGATCCCCGGTGAAAGGAAAGCCTGCATGCCTCATGACTCCTCTGGACACCACGCACCATTGGCGTGCATCGCGAACCTTTCGGCTGCGACCTGTGCCCTCTAAAAGGCCTCGAAAGTTCACCCATGCCCGCTCTGTAGGCCGGCTCTGTAGCGAAACTTCCCATTGTCGAGCGCCTTTGTAAGGCGATCGTGTTCAAGGGCAGAAGGAAGGCAAGATTCAGACCATGGCGTTGCGCTATCACCGTTTGCTCGACGACCAGTCAGTTAGTTAGCTGCCTAAGGGGATAGCGCGAGCGCACCGAAAAATGGCACATTGACGCACCTGCCTGCGGGCACCCATCTGCTGTCCGGAATTTTCCATGGCTATCAGCAACGTTCAGACCGCCGCTGCCTCGGCGACCGCTGCTCCGCAAAGCAGCCCCTTGGTGATGCGCATCATCGGCGCGGTGGCGCTGGCGCATCTGATCAATGACCTGATCCAGTCGGTTCTGCCGTCGATCTACCCGATGCTCAAAGCCAACTATGGCCTGACCTTCACCCAGGTCGGCCTGATCACCTTGACCTTCCAGTTGACCGCGTCGCTGTTGCAGCCGTGGGTCGGATATCACACTGACCGGCATCCGAAACCGTGGCTGCTGCCGGCGGGCACCGTGTGTACGTTGATCGGCATTCTGATGATGTCGGTGGTCGGCAGCTTCCCATTGATTCTGCTGGCGGCGGCGCTGATTGGTATCGGCTCGTCGACCTTTCACCCGGAAGCCTCGCGTGTTGCGCGACTGGCCTCGGGCGGCCGGTTTGGTCTGGCGCAATCGACCTTTCAGGTCGGCGGCAATGCCGGCTCCGCGTTCGGCCCATTGCTGGCGGCGGCGATCATCATTCCCTTCGGCCAGGGCAATGTGGCGTGGTTCGGTCTGTTCGCAGTGTTTGCGCTGTTCGTGCTGTACCGCATCAGCCGTTGGTACGCCAATCACCTCAACCTGTTCAAGCTAAAGGCCGGCCAGGCGGCGACGCACGGCTTGTCGAAGGGCAGGGTGACCAGTGCGCTGGTGGTGCTCGGGCTACTGGTGTTCTCCAAGTATTTCTACATGGCCAGTTTCACCAGCTACTTCACTTTCTACCTGATCGAGAAGTTCGACCTGTCGGTGGCCAGCTCGCAATTGCATCTGTTCCTGTTCTTGGGCGCAGTGGCGGCGGGGACGTTCTTCGGCGGGCCGATCGGGGACAAGATCGGGCGTAAGGCAGTGATCTGGTTTTCCATCCTCGGCGTCGCGCCGTTCACCCTGATCCTGCCGCATGTCGATCTGTTCTGGACTAGCATTCTCAGCGTGGTGATCGGCTTCATTCTGGCGTCGGCATTCTCGGCGATCGTGGTGTACGCGCAGGAACTGGTGCCAGGCAATGTCGGGATGATTGCCGGGATTTTCTTCGGGCTCATGTTTGGTTTCGGCGGGATTGGCGCAGCGCTGCTCGGGCATCTGGCGGATGTGCACGGGATTGAGTACGTGTATTTCCTTTGCTCGTTCTTGCCGTTGTTTGGTGTGTTGGCGATCTTTTTACCGCGTACCAGAAAGGCCTGAACAGACGAATCGAACTGTGGGAGCGAGCCTGCTCGCGAATGGGTGGGTCAGTTGACGAATGCTTAGCTGACACGCCACATTCGCGAGCAGGGAAATGTACTCAGTCACTGAATTTCAGGCACAAAAAAGCCGCGTATGAAACGCGGCTTTTTCTTGCCCGGCTGTTGCTTAGACGTTGAAGCGGAAGTGCATCACGTCGCCGTCCTTGACGATGTATTCCTTGCCTTCCAGACGCCATTTGCCGGCTTCTTTGGCACCGGCTTCGCCTTTGTACTGGATGAAGTCGTTGTAGGCGATGACTTCGGCGCGGATAAAACCTTTTTCGAAGTCGGTGTGGATCACGCCAGCAGCTTGCGGGGCGGTGGCACCGACCTTGACGGTCCAGGCGCGAACTTCTTCGACGCCGGCGGTGAAGTAGGTCTGCAGGTGCAGCATTTCGTAGCCGGCGCGGATCACGCGATTCAGGCCCGGCTCTTCCAGGCCCAGGGCCTCGAGGAACATGTCCTTCTCTTCGCCGTCATCGAGCTCGGCGATTTCCGCTTCGATCTTGTTGCACACCGGAACGACCATGGCGCCTTCTTCTTCGGCGATGGCCTTGACCACGTCCAGGTGCGGGTTGTTCTCGAAACCGTCTTCAGCGACGTTGGCGATATACATGACCGGCTTGGTGGTCAGCAGGTGGAAGCCCTTGATCACCGCTTTTTCATCGGTGCTCATGGTCTTCATCAGGCTGCGCGCAGGCTTGCCGAGGGTGAAGTGAGCAATCAATTGCTCCAGCAGGCCCTTCTGAACCACGGCATCCTTGTCGCCGCCCTTGGCGTTACGCGCGACTTTCTGCAGTTGCTTCTCGCAGCTGTCGAGGTCGGCGAAGATCAGTTCCAGGTCGATGATTTCGATGTCGCGTTTCGGGTCGACGCTGTTGGACACGTGGATCACGTTGTCGTCTTCGAAGCAGCGCACCACGTGAGCGATAGCGTCGGTTTCGCGGATGTTGGCCAGGAACTTGTTGCCCAGGCCTTCACCTTTCGAGGCGCCGGCGACGAGGCCGGCGATGTCGACGAATTCCATGGTGGTCGGCAGGATGCGCTTGGGATTGACGATGGCCGCCAGAGCTTCCAGACGCGGATCCGGCATCGGCACGATGCCGCTGTTCGGCTCGATGGTGCAGAAGGGGAAGTTCTCGGCCGCGATACCGGATTTGGTCAGGGCGTTGAACAGGGTGGACTTGCCGACGTTAGGCAGGCCGACGATGCCGCAATTGAATCCCATGGTGTTTCCCCTCGGGTAAAAGTCAGGCCTTCTGGCTGTGCAGGTTTTTCATCGCGCGGTTCCATTCCCCGGCGAGGATATCCGGCAGCACGCCGAGGGCAAAGTCGATGCTGGCATCGAGTTTTTCCTGTTCGGCGCGTGGCGCACGACCCAGGACGAAATTTGAAACCATACTGGCAACGCCCGGGTGGCCGATGCCAAGCCGCAGGCGGTAGAACGTATTCTGATTGCCCAGTTGCGCAATGATGTCGCGCAACCCGTTGTGACCGCCATGGCCGCCGCCCTGCTTGAGCTTGGCAACGCCCGGAGGCAAGTCGAGTTCGTCATGCGCCACGAGGATTTCTTCAGGCTTGATGCGGAAGAAACCGGCGAGTGCCGCCACGGCCTGGCCGCTGCGGTTCATGTAGGTGGTGGGAATCAGCAGACGAACATCCTGACCCTGATGCGAATAACGCCCGGTCAGGCCGAAATATTTGCGATCGGCCACAAGATTCACATTCTGTGCGTGGGCGATGCGCTCAACAAAAAGGGCCCCTGCGTTATGCCGGGTCTGTTCGTATTCAGCGCCTGGATTTCCCAGGCCAACGATCAGTTTGATGGCAGTCACGATAGGGGCCCTTCCTTGGAGTGGTGGATAACATCGCCGCGATCGGGGAAAGCGGCGAAAGTGGACGAAAAATGCTCATTTACCATGGATGTAAACTCCGCGTTCTCGCCCGCTTTCTCGCTACGTTCCAGTCCGCGATGTTACTTGCTCACTCCGGCATGACAGAGTGAATTACTCTGCTTCGCCTTCTTCGGTAGGTTCTGCAGCAACACGTGGAGCGTGGACGTTGGCAACAGCCTTGTCATCGCCGTGTGCCAGAGCAACGAACTCAACACCTTTAGGAGCTTTGAGGTCCGACAGGTGAATGATGGTGCCGATTTCTGCTTTCGACAGATCGACTTCGATGAACTCAGGCAGATCTTTTGGCAGGCAGGTCACTTCGATTTCAGCAACAACGTGCGAAACTTCGCCGCCTTTCTTCACTGGAGCTTCTTCGCCAACAAAGTGTACAGGCACGATGGCGGTCAGTTTCTGGCCGGCAACAACGCGTACGAAGTCAGCGTGCATCACGTGGCCTTTGGCCGGGTGACGCTGCAGAGCCTTGATGATGACGTTCTGCTTGGTGCCACCAACGTTCAGCTCGATGATGTGGCTGTAAGCCGCTTCGTTTTCGAGCAGTTTGGCAACTTCTTTGGCCAGCATGCTGATGGATTCAGGGGCTTTGTCGCCACCGTAAACAACAGCTGGAACCAGAGCGGCGAGACGACGCAGGCGGCGGCTCGCACCTTTCCCCAGGTCGGAACGCACTTCAGCATTCAGAGTAAAATCGTTCATTTTGTATCTCCAAAATAGCCATGACCGAGTGGCGTTTGCGACCAGCGCCGAACACGGTATGGGCAAAAAAGCCCCGCCCCGACAGGAATGCCGGGGCGGGGCGCTTTTCGTCAACGAAACATTTCGCGAAGGGCAGGGCCCTTAACGGAACATCGCGCTGATCGATTCTTCATTGCTGATGCGGCGAACCGCTTCGGCAACAACCGGTGCGATATCCAGTTGACGGATACGTGCACAGGCTTGTGCTGCAGCGGACAGCGGAATGGTGTTGGTCACCACCAGCTCGTCCAGCACGGAATTTTCGATATTCTCGATGGCCCGGCCCGACAGCACAGGGTGTGTGCAGTAGGCAAAGACCTTGGCTGCGCCATGCTCTTTCAGGGCCTTGGCCGCGTGGCACAGGGTGCCGGCGGTATCGACCATGTCATCGACGAGAATACAGGTACGCCCTTCGACATCACCGATGATATGCATCACTTCAGAGTGATTGGCTTTCTCACGGCGTTTGTCGATGATCCCGAGATCGACGCCCAGCGACTTGGCAACAGCCCGTGCACGCACGACGCCACCAATGTCCGGGGACACGATCATCAGGTTTTCGAAGCGCTGATCTTCAATGTCATCCACCAGAACCGGGGAGCCGTAGATGTTATCTACCGGAATATCGAAGAAGCCCTGAATCTGGTCAGCATGCAGATCAACCGTGAGAACACGGTCGATGCCGACTACGGTAAGCATGTCAGCAACGACTTTCGCGCTGATAGCCACACGTGCGGAACGCGGACGGCGATCCTGACGGGCATAACCAAAATAAGGAATAACAGCAGTGATACGAGTAGCCGAGGAGCGGCGGAAGGCATCAGCCATCACTACCAGTTCCATCAGGTTATCGTTGGTCGGAGCGCAGGTCGGCTGAATAATGAAGACGTCTTTACCGCGAACGTTTTCATTGATCTCGGCTGTGATTTCGCCGTCGGAAAACTTGCCGACAGAGATGTCACCGAGAGGGATATGCAGCTGACGTACGACACGCCGAGCCAGATCGGGGTTGGCATTCCCCGTAAAGACCATCATCTTGGACACGCGCAGTACCTAGAGGCTGAGGGTAACCTGGATGAGTAGAGAAAATGGCAGGGGCGGCTGGATTCGAACCAACGCATGGCAGGATCAAAACCTGCTGCC
>NZ_RCOA01000136.1:0-28662 GCF_004307585.1 Pseudomonas sp. Sample_20
GCCAGTTGCCGCTCGCTGATCGGTTTGGTCAGGTAGTCGTCCATGCCGCTTTGCAGCAGCGCGCGTTTTTCGTTGGCCATGGCGTGGGCAGTGAGGGCGACGATCGGCAGCGGCGTGCAATGCCGCTCGCTTTCCCACTGGCGAATGGTTTCAGTGGTCTGGCGACCGTCCATGCCCGGCATCTGCACGTCCATCAGCACCAGGTCGAAAGATTCGCTCTGCACGGCTTTGACGGCCGCGTAACCGCTTTCGACGGCGAGCACTCGAGCGCCCATGTCTTCGAGCAGGGTCTGCACCAGCAACAGATTGGCCGGGTTGTCGTCGACACACAGCACGCGCGGCGCACGGCTGGACAGCGGCTCGCCCGGTTCGCTGCGGGTCTGGCGCGGATTGACCAGATCGGACAACGCTCGGCGCAGCTTGCGGGTACACGCCGGTTTGGCTTGGAGCTGGCTGTGCGGGTTGGGCACCGACAGATGAAACAGCGTCTGTTCGGTGGTCGGGCACAGCACCAGCACTTTGCAGCCCAGATGTTCAAGGTCCCAGATGTGCTGGTTCAAGCGTTCCGGGAGCATGTCGTTGCTGGTGATGCCGATCACCGCCAGATCGATCGCCTGATCGGTCTGATGCGCGCCGGTAACGCCATTGCTCAGGCTTTCCAGGGTATTGAACGGCGTAACTTGCAGTCCGCAGTCTTCCAGCTGATGTTGCAAGGCCTGACGCGCCAGTTCGTGATTTTCCAGCACCGCCACGCGGCGTCCGAGCAATGGCGCGGCCGGCAGGTCTTCGGCGTCGTCGCGAGTCTTGGGCAGGCTCAGGCTGATCCAGAATTCCGAGCCCTCGCCCGGGGTGCTGTCGACGCCGATCTCGCCGCCCATCTGTTCGATCAGACGCTTGGAAATTACCAGCCCCAGCCCGGTACCGCCGGGTTGGCGCGACAGCGAATTGTCGGCCTGACTGAAAGCCTGGAACAGCGCGCGGACATCCTGATTCGACAGGCCGATGCCGGTGTCCTGAATGCTGATGCGCAGTTGCACGCTGTCTTCGTGTTCGTCTTCGAGCATCGCCCGGGCGACGATGGTGCCTTCGCGGGTGAACTTGATCGCGTTGCTGACCAGATTGGTGAGGATCTGCTTCAGGCGCAGCGGATCGCCGACCAGCGACAGCGGCGTGTCGCGATAGACCAGACTGACCAGCTCAAGCTGCTTGGCGTGCGCGGCCGGGGCGAGAATGGTCAGGGTGTCTTGCAGCAGGTCGCGCAGGTTGAACGGAATGTGATCGAGCACCAGTTTGCCGGCCTCGATCTTCGAGAAGTCGAGAATCTCGTTGATGATTCCCAACAGGCTGTCGGCAGACTTTTCGATGGTGCCCAGATAGTCGAGCTGGCGCGGGGTCAGTTCGCTTTTCTGCAACAGGTGAGTGAAGCCGAGAATGCCGTTCAGCGGCGTGCGGATCTCGTGGCTCATGTTGGCGAGGAATTCGGATTTGATCCGACTGGCTTCCAGCGCTTCTTTGCGCGCCAGGTCCAGTTCGATGTTCTGGATCTCGATGGTTTCCAGATTCTGCCGCACGTCTTCGGTGGCCTGATCGACGCTGTGCTGCAATTCTTCGCGAGCATTCTGCAGGGTGCCGGCCATGCGGTTGATGCCCGAGGCCAGTTCGTCCAGCTCCTGGCTGCCGAGGGGCGGCAAGCGGGTTTCCAGATGACCGTCCTTGAGCTGCGCAACTGCTTGTTTGATCTGGCTCAGCGGACGATTGATGGTGCGGCCCATGCGCAATGCGAGGAGGGCGGCGCCGGCAAGTCCGGCGGCGATCAGCAGCAGGCTGGCGAACAGGCTGCGATAGCCGCGCAGCAACATGCCGTTGTGCGACAGCTCCAGCTCGACCCAGCCGAGCAGGCGTTCGGATTCTTCGGGAATGATTTCACCGGCGAGGTTGCGGTGCTTGCCGAACACCGGCATCAGGTAGCGCGTTGCGTCATTGCCGCTGCGTCGTTGCAGCAGCGCGCTGTCGCCGCTTGGCGCCTGATTGAGCATGGTCGGGCCGGCGTGGGCCAGTGGCGAGCGGTCCGCCGCGAGGAAGGTCACCGCGCGCACGTCGGGTTGTTCAAGGGACTGGGTGGCGATGCGTTCAAGCAGATCGGCGTCGCCGTGGCCCATCGCCGGCGCCACCAGCGGCGCCAGTTGCTCGGCGATCATTTCGCCGCGCTGCATCAATTGGCTGTGCAGGTCGGTCTGCTGCGTCCAGGTGAAATAGCCACCCAGCACCAGCGCCATCAGGCTGGTCGGCAACAAGGTCAGCAACAGCACGCGACCTTTGATTCCCAGTTTCTTGAGCACGCCTATCTCCCGCATCCCGCTGATCTGTTGACACATGCGTGCATCCGGCACGCGACATGGGCGCAGTGTAGCGATTTGCAGGCGGGCAATCTTGCGGAAAATGCAGCGCCGCCCACGCACTCGTTCGTCCGACAGGCCACGCTTGTGTTGCCCGCTGTCGGACAATCTTGAATAATCCGCCAACTGAGAATTAGTTGCAGATACTTATGACTCCCGTTTCCGTTGGCCAGCCACGCATCCTTTCCATTGAAGACGACCCGGTCCTCGGCGCGTATGTGCATGAGCATCTGGGCCGCAGCGGTTTTCAGGTGACCTGGTGCCAGAACGGCCAGGAAGGTCTGAACATCGCCCAGCGTCAGCCTTTCGATGTAGTGCTGATGGATATTCTGCTGCCGGGGCTCGATGGTCTGCAGTTGTTGACGCAATTGCGGCAGAGCCATTCGACGCCAGTGTTGCTGATGTCGGCGCTGGGTGCCGAGGCCGACCGCATCAGCGGTTTCCGCCTCGGTGCCGATGACTATCTGCCCAAGCCGTTCAGCATGGCCGAGTTGCATGTGCGCATCGAAGCGATCCTGCGCCGCGTGGCGCTGGATCGGCGCCCGCCTGCGGTTACCGCTGCGGTGGTCAGCGGCGCCCTGCGTTTCGATGACGAACAGTGCGACGTGTTTTTCCGCGAGCAAGCGGCCGGGCTGACCCGCAGCGAATTCCGTCTGCTGGAAACCCTGCACCGCAACAACGAGGAAGTGCTGAGCAAGGCCTTCCTTTATCAGCACGTCCTGCAACGCGGCTTTGCGGCGCACGACCGCAGCCTCGACATGCACATCAGCCAGATCCGCCGCAAACTCAAAGCCATCGGTTATACCGAGCGCGAAGTGCGCACGGTGTGGGGCAAGGGCTATGTCTTGAGCGGCGCCGATGAAACTGTCTGAACTGCCGGGGCGGCATTCGCTGTTCTGGAAACTGGCGTGCCTGCTGGTGGCGTTCTGTCTGCTGATGATCTGGCTGAGCTGGTCGTGGGGCCGCTACATGGAGGAGCGCAATCAGTTCCTCTCCAGTGACGCCCGCAGCACCCTCAGCCGTTACGCCGCGCAAGCCGAACAGGCGTGGCAGCGCGGCGGGCGCAGTGGCGTCGATGACTGGTTGCAAAGCATGGAATTGCGCGAGGCCAGTTGGGTCGGCGTGATCGGCGCTGATTTGCAGTCGCTGAGCAGCCAGCCGTTGAACGCGGTAGAGGTGCAGCACCTGACCTTTTTGCGCGGCCTCGACTGGCCGATCCACAAGAAGGGCCGACCTTGGCTGCGGGTGCCGTTCCCGGAGGATCCGGCCGCCGGCATTCTGGTCATCGAGTTGCCCGAGCGCTTTGTTCCGGGCAAGTACCGGGTGTTCTGGCGGGTGATCACTAACGGCGTGATTCCCGGGCTGTTCACCCTGTTGCTCTGTGTCGGCCTGTATCGCCTGCTGGTGGTGCCGCTGAACAACCTGCGCGAACAGGCCAACGCCTGGCGCGCCGACCAGTTGAATGTGCGCCTGTCGAGCGGCATCACCCAGCGCCCGGACGAACTCGGTGAGCTGGCGCGGGCCTTCGATTCCATGTCCGAGCGCCTGCAAACCACCGTCGCCTTGCAGCAGCAGTTATTGCGCGACTTGTCCCACGAACTGCGCACGCCGCTGAGCCGTCTGCGCGTGGCCAGCGAAAGCGAACAGGGCCTGGCGCAATTGCGCGAGCGCATCGGCCGCGAAGTCGACGGCATGCAGCGGCTGGTCGAAGACACCCTGCAACTGGCCTGGCTCGACACCGACCGCTCGCCGTTACCAAATGAAGCGATCCAGATTCAGGCACTGTGGGAAATGATCACCGACAACGCCTGTTATGAAAGCGGCTGGCCGAGCCTGCAATTGCAATGCTCGGTCGAAGCTTCGTGTTGGGTGCGCGGCAATCTCAATACCCTCGCGCAAGCGCTGGAAAACATCCTGCGCAATGCCATTCGTCACTCGCCCGAGGGCGGGATTGTGCGTCTCGATGCACGGCGTGATGGCGAGTATTGGCATTTGTGGCTGGAGGATCAGGGCGGCGGCGTGGCTGACGAAGATCTGCAGCGAATCTTTTCGCCGTTCATTCGATTGGACGGATCGAGACCCGGGGATGGTGGCTTTGGCCTGGGTTTGAGCATTGCGCGTAATGCGGTGCAGCGCCAGGGCGGGTTGCTCTGGGCGGAAAATACCGGGGCGGGGCTGCGGTTGAATTTGCGCTTGCTGGCGGATGATGGCGTCGCACCGACTGGCGCTATCGCTGGCAAGCCAGCTCCCACAGGGAGTTTCTGCCAAACACAAATCGTGTGAAGACTCGGTCTCTGTGGGAGCTGGCTTGCCAGCGATGAGGCCATCCGCATCGCTGCAGATGAAGTCTGGCGAACTTAAATGTCTCACCACTGGTTTGGACTGTTGTCCCTTATTCCCATAAACCATAAGCACCGCACTTTGCGTGATATGGCCTACGCGGGTTTGCCGGTATGATAGGCGCCCCCGCACGTCTGGATTGCGAATACGCCATGACCTTGCAGTACCCAACCATCGCCGATTGCGTCGGCAACACGCCGCTGGTGCGTTTGCAGCGCCTGCCCGGCGCCACCAGCAACACCCTTTTGCTCAAGCTCGAAGGGAACAACCCGGCGGGTTCGGTCAAGGACCGCCCGGCGTTGTCGATGATCACTCGCGCCGAGTTGCGCGGGCAGATCAATCCCGGCGATACGCTGATCGAGGCGACCTCCGGCAACACCGGCATCGCGCTGGCGATGGCCGCTGCGATCAAGGGTTACAAGATGATCCTGATCATGCCGGACAACTCCAGCGCCGAGCGTAAAGCGGCGATGACCGCTTACGGTGCCGAGCTGATCCTGGTGACTCAGGAAGAGGGCATGGAAGGCGCCCGCGATCTGGCCCAGCGTATGGAAGCCGAAGGCCGTGGCAAGGTGCTCGACCAGTTCGCCAATGGCGACAACCCGGAAGCGCACTACACCACCACCGGCCCGGAAATCTGGCGTCAGACCCAGGGCAGCATCACCCATTTCGTCAGTTCGATGGGCACCACCGGCACCATCATGGGCGTGTCGCGCTACCTCAAAGAGCAGAGCGACAGCGTGCAGATCGTCGGTCTGCAACCGATGGAAGGCTCGGCCATTCCCGGCATCCGCCGCTGGCCGCAGGAATACCTGCCGAAGATTTATCAGGCTCACCGCGTCGATCGCATCGTCGACATGGCGCAAAGCGAAGCCGAAGACGTTACCCGGCGCCTGGCCCGCGAAGAAGGCATCTTCTGCGGCGTGTCCTCGGGCGGTGCAGTGGCAGCGATGCTGCGCTTGTCCAGAGAAGTTGAAAACGCGGTGATCGTCGCGATCATCTGCGACCGTGGCGACCGTTACCTGTCGACCGGCATTTTCGACGCGCCGAACTGATGGCCAAACACGAGAGAGGCCTGCGCTTCCAGCCCACCGGCGGCAGCAAGGCGCCACAGATCCCGACCGGCAAAAAGCAGCGCTTGAGTATCGAGCGCCTGGCCAATGACGGTCGCGGTATCGCGTTTTTCGAAGGCAAAACCTGGTTCGTCCTCGGCGCCCTTGCCGGTGAAGAGGTCGAAGCACGGGTGCTCGGCGCCCACGGCAAAGTGGTCGAGGCGCGTACCGAACGGGTATTCACTGCCAGCGAATTGCGTCGTCCGGCAGCGTGCGCGCACTTCGGCCGTTGTGGCGGTTGCAGCGTTCAGCACTTGCCCCACGACGAACAACTCGCCCTGAAACAGCGCATGCTCGCCGAGCAATTGTCGCGGGTGGCCGGTGTCGAACCTGAAGAATGGGCGGCGCCGCTGACCGGCCCGGAATTCGGCTACCGTCGGCGCGCGCGGATCGCCGTGCGCTGGGACATGAAGGCAAAGAAACTCGAAGTAGGTTTCCGCGCCGCCGGCAGTCAGGACATCGTCGCGATCAGCGAATGCCCGGTGCTGGTACAGCCCTTGCAACCGATCATGACCCGCTTGCCGGAGATGCTCCGTCGTTTGAGCAAACCGCAAGCGTTGGGCCATGTCGAGTTGTTCAGCGGCTCATCACTGGCGGTATTGCTGCGGCACATGGCGCCGTTGTCCGAAGCGGATCTGAGCATCCTCAAGGATTTCTGCCGGTTTCATGAAGCGCAGTTGTGGTTGCATGGCGAAGGCGAACCGCAACCGGTCGAGGCCGGTCAGAGCCTCGGTTATCGCCTGGAGCAGTGGGATCTTGAGCTGGCGTACCGGCCGGGAGACTTTGTTCAGGTCAACGCGAGGGTCAACGAAGCGATGATCGCCCAAGCGCTGGACTGGCTGAAACCAGCGGCTGAAGAACGCGTGCTCGACCTGTTTTGCGGGTTGGGAAATTTTGCGTTACCGCTGGCCAAAAGCGTCCGTGAAGTGGTGGCGGTGGAGGGTGTGCAGACCATGGTCGAGCGTGCCGCTGCAAATGCCATCAGTAACAATTTGCATAACACAAAGTTTTTTCAAGCCGATTTATCCCAGCCTTTGACCGATGCCCAGTGGATCGGAAACGGCTTTTCTGCGGTACTCTTGGACCCACCGCGTGACGGTGCTTTCGAGGTGGTGCGCAAGCTCGCGACCCTGGGTGCCAAACGGTTGGTATATGTGTCGTGCAACCCGGCCACGCTGGCGCGCGACACGCAGGAATTGATCAAGCAGGGCTACCGGTTAAAACGTGCCGGGATTCTCGATATGTTTCCTCAGACGGCACATGTCGAGGCCATGGCGTTATTTGAAGCGAGCCAGGACGGCTCGTCTGAATCCGTCTGATCTGTCCGCGCAGCGCTCGCCTGAGCCCCGCGAGCGCGAACGGACACTGAGGATCAGCGATTTGACGCATTGAATCTGCGTCGTAGGGAAGGTAAAGCAGCATGGTACAGGTGAGAGCACACCAGCCGATCAACACTGACGGCAGTATCAATCTCGAGGCCTGGCTCGATCACGCGGTCAGTGTCGATCTGGCACTGGATCGCGAGGCCTTGAAAGAAGCCTGCGAGTTCGCTCGCGAGGCCGAACAGCAGTCCAATGCGAAGAAGAACCTGTGGGCCGAAGGCTCCGGCAGTTTCAGCACTGGCCTTGAGATCGCCGAGATCCTCGCCGACCTCAAGCTCGATCAGGATTCGCTGGTCGCCGCCGTTTTGTATCGCGGCGTGCGTGAAGGCCAGATAGAGCTGGCGGCCATCGGCCAGCGCTTCGGTCCGGTGGTGGCCAAGCTGATCGACGGCGTGCAGCGCATGGCGGCCATCAGCGCCAGCCTCAGCCCACGGCAATCGATGGTCATGGGCACGCAAGGGCAGGTCGAGAACCTGCGCAAAATGCTCGTGGCCATGGTCGATGACGTACGCGTTGCGCTGATCAAACTGGCCGAACGCACCTGCGCCATCCGTGCGGTGAAAACCGCCGACGATGAAAAGCGCAACCGCGTCGCTCGCGAAGTCTTCGACATCTATGCGCCGCTGGCCCATCGCCTCGGCATCGGTCACATCAAATGGGAACTGGAGGACTTGTCCTTCCGTTATCTGGAACCCGATCAATACAAGCAGATCGCCAAGTTGCTCCACGAGCGGCGGCTGGATCGCGAGCGTTTCATCAGCGACGTGATGACCCAGCTCAAGGACGAACTGCAGGCCACCGGCGTCGACGCCGACATCAGCGGCCGGGCCAAACACATCTACTCGATCTGGCGCAAAATGCAGCGCAAGGGGCTGGAATTCAGCCAGATCTACGACGTTCGCGCGGTGCGCGTGCTGGTGCCGGAAATGCGCGACTGCTACACCGCGCTCGGCATCGTCCACACTCTGTGGCGGCACATCCCGAAAGAATTCGACGACTACATCGCCAACCCTAAAGAGAACGGCTACCGCTCGCTGCATACGGCGGTGATCGGCCCGGAAGGCAAGGTCCTCGAGGTGCAGATCCGCACCCACTCCATGCACGAAGAAGCCGAACTCGGCGTCTGCGCGCACTGGCGCTACAAGGGCACCGACGTCAAATCCGGCTCGAACCATTACGAAGAGAAGATTTCCTGGCTGCGTCAGGTCCTCGAATGGCATGAAGAGCTGGGTGATATCGGCGGTCTGGCCGAACAGTTGCGCGTCGATATCGAGCCTGATCGGGTTTACATCTTCACTCCCGACGGTCACGCCATCGACTTGCCGAAAGGCGCGACGCCGCTGGATTTCGCCTATCGGGTACACACCGAAATCGGCCACAACTGCCGGGGCGCGAAGATCAACGGCCGCATCGTGCCGTTGAACTACAGCCTGCAGACCGGCGAGCAGGTCGAGATCATCACCAGCAAGCACGGCACGCCGAGCCGCGACTGGCTGAACCCGAACCTCGGTTACGTCACCACCTCGCGCGCGCGGGCGAAAATCGTTCACTGGTTCAAGCTGCAGGCTCGCGATCAGAACGTCGCGGCCGGTAAAACCCTGATCGAGCGCGAACTCAATCGCCTCGGCCTGCCGGCGGTGGATTTCGACAAGCTGGCCGAAAAGGCCAACATGAAAACCGCCGAAGACATGTTCGCCGCCCTCGGTGCCGGCGACTTGCGTCAGGCGCATCTGGTCAACCTCGCGCAGCAACTGGTTGAACCGGAGCGCGGCAACGAGCAACTGGAACTGATCCCGCGCAAGGCGACCGGTTACAAGCCGGGCAAGCGCGGCGATATCCAGATCCAGGGCGTCGGCAACCTGATGACGCAGATGGCCGGCTGCTGCCAGCCTCTGCCGGGCGATGCGATTGTCGGTTACATCACTCAGGGCCGTGGCGTGAGCATTCACCGCCAGGACTGCGCCTCGGTGCTGCAACTGGGCGGGCGCGAGCCGGAGCGGATCATCCAGGTCAGCTGGGGGCCGGTGCCGGTGCTCACCTATCCGGTGGACATCATCATCCGCGCCTACGACCGGTCCGGGCTGTTGCGTGACGTCTCGCAGGTGCTGCTCAACGAGCGCATCAACGTGCTGGCGGTCAACACCCGCTCGAACAAGGAAGACAACACTGCGCTGATGTCGCTGACCATCGAGATCCCCGGTCTGGATGCGCTCGGGCGGCTGCTGGGGCGGATTTCGCAATTGCCGAACATCATCGAAACGCGGCGTAACCGTACCCCGTGATGCAATTGATTGTTCCCTGTGGGAGCGAGCCTGCTCGCGAAGAGGGCGTGTCAGTCGACATCTTTGTTGCAGACACAGCGCTTTCGCGAGCAGGCTCGCTCCCACAATGGTTTTGTGGTGAGACAGAAAAATGATGTACAGCCTCGAAGACCTGCTCCACCTGATGTCCCGCCTGCGCGATCCGCAGTTCGGTTGCCCGTGGGACATCAAGCAAACCTACGCGACCATCGTCCCGCACACCCTCGAAGAAGCCTATGAAGTGGCCGATGCCATCGAACGTGGCGATCTCGACCATTTGCAGGGCGAGTTGGGTGATCTGTTGTTTCAGGTGGTGTATTACAGCCAGTTGGCCAAGGAAGAGGGGCGGTTCGAATTTGCCGGGGTGATCGACAGCATCACGCGCAAACTGATCCGCCGTCATCCGCATGTGTTCCCGACGGGCGACCTGTATGCGCCGCTCGACGTGCCGCGCTTGAGCGAAGAGCAGGTCAAGCAGCGCTGGGAAGAGATCAAGGCCGAAGAGCGCGCCGAGAAAGCCTCGGCGCCCGAGCAGTTGTCCTTGCTCGACGACGTGCCGGCCACCTTGCCGGGACTGTCGCGCTCAGCCAAGTTGCAGAAGCGCGCCGGGCAGGTCGGTTTCGACTGGCCGGACGCTTTGCCGGTGCTCGACAAGGTGCGCGAAGAGCTCGATGAAGTGCTCGAAGCCATGTCGGAAAACGATCCGGTGGCGGTGGCCGACGAGATCGGCGATCTGCTGTTTTCCGTGGTCAATCTGGCCCGGCATCTGAAGGTCGATCCGGAAACAGCCCTGCGCGGCGCCAATGGCAAGTTTGAAAGACGTTTCCGTTTTATCGAACAGGCATTGCGCGACACCCACCGTCCCATGGAAGATTGCACCCTCGAAGAGTTGGACGCCCTGTGGGGCGAAGCCAAACGCCAGGAAAAGAATGAGCCCAGCTGCGGCTGAGCCGTTGCCCAAGTGAGTAAGCATTGATGAGCCTTTCCCTTCGCGACCAGTTGCTCAAAGCAGGCCTGGTCAACCAAAAGCAGGCCAAGCAGGTCAGCAAAGACAAGCAGAAGCAACAACGCCTGGCCCACAAAGGCCAGGCCGAGCTGGACGATTCGCAGCAGCGCGCCGCCCAGGAAGCCATGGCCGAGAAGGTCAAGCGCGACCAGGAGCTGAACCGTCAGCAGCAGGAGAAGGCCGAGGCCAAGGCCCGCGCCGCGCAGGTCAAGCAGTTGATCGAAGTCTCGCGTCTGCCCAAGCTGACCACCGAGGACTACTACAACTTCGTCGACGACAAGAAGGTCAAGCGCATCTCGGTCAACACGCTGATGCGCAACAAGCTCAGCAGCGGTTCGCTGGCGATCGTGCACCACAACGGCGGCTATGAAGTGATTCCCCGTGAAGCGGCGCTGAAGATCCAGGAGCGCGACCCGCAGCGCATCGTCCAGCTCAACGTGCAGACCGAAGAGGTCAACGCCGAGGACGATCCGTACGCGGCGTACCAGATCCCTGACGATCTGATGTGGTAAATCCAAGGCTGTAACAACGACGAACCCCGCTCATGGCGGGGTTTGTCGTTTTCAAATGCTGTGTTGTTTCAGGCGGACTTCAGTTCTCGTTGCTGTTCCTGCACTTCCAGTTCAGCCTTGTAGTTGTGGGCATCGATCTCGTTGTGGAACATGCCGACCAGCAAGTCTTGTTGATGCACATCCCAGATACGGATGCCGGCGGCCAGGCCTTCGTGGGACATGTGTGAATCGTCGCGTTCAGTTACTTTTACAGTCATCTGCTAGCTCCAGATCTCAAGTTACTGCACCAAGGCGTGTGCAGGACTCTGTTATAGGATTTGTTAGTCAGCTAAGTAAACTGTCGATTGGCGCAAGGTGTTGTTGCGGATTTCGCAACAAAGCTGGAGGCCGCGTAAACCGCGACATTCGGTCGCAGGGTAGTAAGTTTCATGACAGAAGTTTCATCTCCAGAACACTCTGGATCCCTGTCTTTGATCGTTCCCACGCTCCGCGTGGGAATGCCTCTGGGGACGCTCCGCGTCCAGTGACGCGGAGCGTCACGGGCTGCATTCCCACGCAGAGCGTGGGAACGATCAACAACACTGACCGGAAGTTTCCCGGCTGATTTCTGCAGACGAAAAAAAAACGCCCCGAACCAGTCGGGGCGTTTTCATGTGCGGCTCAGCAGCGGGGAATTACTTGCCTTCCCAGCGCTTCAGTACCAGCGTAGCGTTGGTGCCGCCGAAGCCGAAGCTGTTGCTCATCACGGTGTTGATGGTGGCGTTCTCGCGGGTCTTGGTCAGCACCGGCAGATCGGCCACTTCCGGGTCGAGCTCGTCGATGTTGGCGGAGCCGGCAATGAAGTTGCCTTCCATCATCAGCATGCAGTAGATCGCTTCGTGTACGCCGGCGGCGCCCAGGGAGTGACCGGACAGGCTCTTGGTCGAGCTGATCGCTGGAGCCTTGTCGCCGAATACTTCACGCACACCTTTCATTTCCGCAACGTCGCCGACCGGAGTCGAAGTGCCGTGGGTGTTCAGGTAGTCGATCGGGGTGTCGACGGTGGACAGCGCCTGCTGCATGCAGCGGATCGCGCCTTCGCCGCTCGGAGCAACCATGTCGTAGCCATCGGACGTTGCGCCGTAGCCAACGATCTCGGCGTAGATCTTCGCGCCACGGGCCAGAGCGTGTTCCAGCTCTTCGACGACAACCATGCCGCCGCCGCCAGCGATGACGAAACCGTCGCGGTCCTTGTCGTAGGCGCGGGAAGCTTGTTCCGGGGTGTCGTTGCGCTTGCTGGACAGGGCGCCCATCGCGTCGAACAGGAACGACTGGCTCCAGTGCTCTTCTTCACCGCCACCGGCGAAGACGATGTCCTGCTTGCCCATCTGGATCTGTTCCATGGCAGTACCGATGCAGTGAGCACTGGTGGCGCAGGCAGAAGCGATGGAGTAGTTCAGGCCCTTGATCTTGAACGGCGTGGCCAGGCAAGCGGAAACGGTGCTGCTCATGGTCCGCGTTACACGGTACGGGCCAACGCGCTTCACGCCTTTCTCACGGAGGATGTCCAGCGCTTCCATCTGGTTCAGCGTGGAAGCACCACCGGAACCAGCGATCAGGCCGGTACGCGGGTTGGACACTTGCTCTTCGGTCAGGCCGGAGTCAGTGATGGCGTCTTTCATGGCCAGGTAGGCGTAAGCCGCTGCATGACCGACGAAGCGATAGATCTTGCGATCGATCAGCTCTTCAAGGTTGAGGTCGATGGAGCCGGAAACCTGGCTACGCAGACCCATTTCAGCATATTCCGGGTTGAACCGGATGCCAGGGCGGCTTGCACGCAGGTTAGCGGAGACGGTCTCTTTGTCATTGCCCAGGCACGAAACGATGCCCAGACCAGTGATAACGACGCGGCGCATGCGAATAACCCTTAGAAGTTGTCAGTGGAGGTGAACACGCCGACGCGCAGGCCTTCGGCGGTGTAGATTTCGCGTCCGTCGACACTGACCGAACCATCGGCGATGGCCATGTTCAGCTTGCCCTTGAGGACGCGTTTGATATGAATGTTGTAAGTGACTTTCTTGGCGGTCGGCAGCACCTGACCGAAGAATTTCACTTCGCCCGAACCCAACGCACGGCCGCGGCCCGGCAGGCCTTGCCAGCCCAGGAAGAAGCCGACCAGTTGCCACATGGCATCCAGACCCAGGCAGCCCGGCATCACCGGATCGCCTTCGAAATGGCAGGCGAAGAACCACAGGTCAGGGTTGATATCCAGCTCGGCGACCAATTCACCTTTGCCGTACTTGCCGCCTTCTTCGCTGATATGGGTGATGCGATCCACCATCAGCATGTTCGGGGCGGGCAGTTGCGCGTTACCTGGGCCGAACAGCTCACCGCGACTGCAGCGCAGCAGGTCTTCCCGAGTAAAGGCGTTTTGTTTGGTCATGCGAGCTCCTCAATAATCCCATGCGGCAGGTGGGGCAGATCTTCCCGACCGTTCAAGGCGTTCATGCCTCGAACCGGCAGCCTACTCATAGACTATTGCGTTGTGGTGAAAGTCACAGCACCAAGGACATGAATGTACACTTGTGCACTGAAATTTTTAATCAAGCCCCTTTTGGGGCTCGTTCGGGTGCCTAAGACTGCCGCACTTTCGCTTTTCACGCCAGTCGCAGATGGTCGAAAGGCCCACACTACGACACCCAGCGCTGCAAAATCTGCTGCAGGTCATTGCGTTTGAACGGCTTGGCCAGGTAATCGTTCATCCCCGCTGCCAGACAGGTTTCGCGATCGCCCTGCAAGGCGTTGGCGGTCAGCGCGATGATCGGCACATCGCGCCGTCCGGGCAGGTCGCGGATCTGTCGCGTGGCCTCGTAGCCGTCGATGATCGGCAGCCGGCAATCCATCAGAATCACTTCGAACTCGCTGCCCTCGGCACTGCGCACCGCCTGCGCGCCATCGGTTGCCACACTGACGGCAAAACCCAGACTGCGCAGCATCGCTTCGATCACGGTCTGGTTGACCGGGTTGTCTTCGACCAGCAACACATGGCGTCCTTCACCCTGACCACTACCGTTCGGCGCTCGCGGCGCGGCCAGCGCTGGCATTGCCTGCTTATATAGCGCCAATGGAATTTCCAGAGTGAATACCGAACCGCGTCCTTCCTCACTCTGCGCGCGCAACGTACCGCCCATGCGTTCGGCCAGGGTCCGTGCGATCGGCAGACCAAGACCGGTGCCACCGTAACGACGGGAGATCGAACTGTCGGCCTGCTGGAAGGCATTGAACATCAGCTCCAGACTTTCCGATGAAATGCCGATGCCGCTGTCGCGCACCGAGCAGGTGAACCACAGCAGTTCATGATCCAGCGATTGCCATTGCGCCTCGATGCTGACCCGGCCCTGCTCGGTGAACTTCAAGGCATTGCCGACCAGATTGACCAGAATCTGCCGGATCCGTGTCGGATCGCCCTGCACCTGCAAGCCGCGCATGTCGTCGGGAATGCGCAGATTCAGCGCCAGGCCTCGCTGCACCGCGCTGTGCTGGAACGACTGCGCGCAGGCGCCGATCAGCTCGGCGAGGTTGAACGGGATGTGCTCAAGCTCCAGCTCCGAACGTTCGATCCGCGAGAAGTCGAGAATGTCATTGATGACCTTGAGCAAGTGCTCGGTCGACTCCGAAGCGAGTGCGGCGTATTCGACCTGCTCCTCGGTCATCTCGGTGGTTTCAAGCAACTGCAACATGCCCAGCACGCCGTTCATGGGCGTGCGCAGTTCATGGCTCATCATCGCCAGAAAATCCGATTTGGCGTTGTTGGCCTTTTCCGCCTCTTCGCGGGTCTGGATCAGTTGCGCCATCGCCTGCTGCTGTTCGCGGCTGGCCTGTTCCAGCGCCTGGGCGAGGTTATTGATGTGCTGCGACAGCGCGCCCAGTTCGGTGTCATCGACAATCGGCAGCGGCGTTTTGTAATCGCCTTCCTGAATCGCCTTGACCGCATCGCCAATGTCACGGATCGGCTGCGACAGACTGCCGGCCAGACGACGGGCGACGACGAAGGTGAAGAGCAGGGCGAACAGCGCGAGAATCCCGGCCTTGAACAGGATCTCCTGCTGGCGCTGACTGAAAGCATCGTTGGACAAACCGACGATCACTCGCCCCAGATAATCCTCGCCGGCGGCGCTGTTGCTGACCTTGCCGTCCTGGAAAAAATCATTGTGCAAGGCGATCCGCTGCAAACGCACCGGCGCCTGGAACACTTCGACCTGATGCGGGCGGCTGTGGCTATCGGCCGGTTGTTCGACATACACCAGAATCCGGTTGGCGCTGTCCTGCACTTCGAGAAAGCGCACGTTGGGCGTGGCCAGTGTCGCCTTGAGCAGGCTTTCCAGCACTTCGTTGTTGCCGGAGATCACCCCGTATTCCGTGGCCGGGGCGAGTTGGTTGGCGATCAACTGGCCGGTGTGGTTCAGCTCCTGGCGCAAATCCTGGATGCGCACGAAGGTAAAGAAGCTGATCAACAGCAACGTCAGCAGCAGCGCCGGCCCGAGGCTGATCAGCTGCGTGCGGGTGTTGATGTCCCAACGGCGACGAAAACTCATGGGCGGCGCTCTCCTTCGGCCAAGGCACTGGCGACAGATGCTTCATTCAACGGTTCGATGCCTAAGGAACGAGCCACCTGCGCATTACTTGAGACTTTGAAACGAGCGGGGTAAAGCGTTCGCGGCCAAGCGCTGGTGGGCTGATCGAGCAAATGGTCGAGGACCGCCAGCCAGTCGCTCTGGTCGCTGTAGGTGCTGGCGAGGCTGCCCGCGCGAACGAATGCAATGTTGGGGCCGATCAGCGCGACCTGTCGTGAGTAGCTGCTGAGCAAGAGGTTTTTTGCCGTCTGCGAGTTGTACAGGTCGGGATCGTCGAGGCCGAGCAAGACATCGCTGCTTTTCAGCACCGCTTGCAGCGGACGGCTGTCGTGGATGTTGTCCCAGCGCTGGCTGACAATCTCCAGATTCAGCGGCCGCGCAGCCGCGCGCAATTCGTCAATGAGGAATTCGCCGTGCTCATCGAACAGCACGCCGACCCGCCGCGCCTGCGGCAAGATCCGCCGGATCAGTTGCAATTGCCGGCTCAGCGGTGGGTCGCTCCAGAGCAGGCTCAGGCGCGCCGGTTGGGCATCGGCGAAACGCTGGCGCGCCTGCAAGCGGCTGATGCGCAACACCAGCGTCGACGGGCCTTGTGAGTCTTGCAGACGCCAGTCGAGGCTGGGCAGGTCTAGGAGGATCAAGCGCAGACTGGCCGGCAGTTTGCCCGGAGCCGGCAGGCTGGCCAGCGGCTGGAACCGCACATTGTCGGTCGGGCGCAGTTCACTCAGCGCTTGTACGAAGGCCTGCACGCCGGGGCTTTCCTCGGCGCCGGTCAACAGAATATCCGCCGCTTGCACCGCGACGCCGTGCAGCCACGCAGTCATGAACAGGCAGAGCCCGGCCAGCCAGTGACCCAGGGTAGGCGTCTTCCGTGACGGGCCGGTGCACATCCTAGAACTCCAGCTCGGCACTGAAATACATCACCCGGCGTTCATCGTAATTATTGTCGACGAAAGTGTTCGGCTGATGGTCGAGGCGCTGTTGCAGCACGCCGGCCAATTGCAGCTGAGCTTTGCCAATGGCGATGCGTTTGGCGATGCGCGTGTCGACGCGCTCGAAGCGATAGCCGTTGAGCGCGTTGTCACCGTAATAGAAGAGGGCGCTGTTCCAGCCATGCCCCCAGTTGCGCAGCCAACCGGCGGAACCGCTGTTGCGCGAGGTCAACTGCTGATCCAGCGGATTGCTCGCCTCGGCGTCGACGAAGGCGTAGGTCAAACGCAAGCGGTCGGCGCTGCTGAGGCGCCAGTCGAGTTGCGTTTCGCTGCCACGAAAGCGCGAGCTGTTGGCGTTGCTGGCGATGTACTGGTTGTTGCGCAGCGGCTCGCTGATCATCCCGGTGATTTCGTCGTAGAACAGCTTCACGTCCACGGCCAGCCCCAGTTCGGCGAAGTAGCCGTTGTAGCCCAACTCGCGAGAACGCATGTGTTCCTGATCGAGATCACCGGGGCCACGGGTCTTGACGAAATAGCGCGCCGACGACTGGCCGTAAGCCGAGGGTCGCAGGTTGCTGACCTGATAGCTCCAATTGACGTTGTTCTCGAACATGTCCGGCGAACGGATTGCCTCCGAGTACACCGCGCGCAGGCCGTGACGCGGGTTGATCAGGTAGTTGACCGCGAAGCGCGGGGTCAGCGAGCTGCCGATCAGTTGCGTGTCTTCGAACATCGCCCCGCCCTGTACCAGCCAGTGCTCGGTAGCCCGCCATTCCAGTTGGCCGAAGGCGCGCCAGGTGGTGTCGTCGAGGGTGCCGTTGAAATAGGTCTCGGAATCCGCGCGGTCGTAGCGGTAATTCAGGCCGCTGACCAGGCGCAGGCTGTCGGACAGGCTGAGGGTGTCCTGCAGCTCGAGGTCGTAGCGCGATTCGCGGGCGCTCTGGTCGATATCGCCGCACAAGGTCTGGCTGGCACCGTTGCGCCATTGCTCGAGCACTTGATTGGCCAGCGCCATTTCCTGCGGCGTGCCGGGTGCCGCGCCGGGGCCGGTGAACTGGTTGATGTTGCGCGCCAGCCGTTCGGTGTAATTCGGGTTGAGCTGCCACAGCTGCGCCAGCTCGGGGCTGAACGACACCTCGGCATCGCAGGCGCGCCAGACTTGCTGGCGATCCCAGTGCTGCGCCGAACCTTGCACATACAGGCTGTGTTCGGGATTAATATCGAGGTTCCAGCGCACCGAGCCGGCGTAATCCTTGGCCACCACGTCGGAATTGTTCCCGGCGTCGGTAATCCCCGAGAACACCGGGCGGTAGGTATAAGGCCGCTGATTGCTACCGTCCTTGGCGTTGAGCTGCCAGTCGAGGCTTTGCCCTTCATTGAGGTCGTGGCTGACCGCCAGGCTCAGACGATTCAAGCGTCGACTGTCGCGATAATCGGCGCCGTTGCGGTCGCTGTCGAAACCGTCGTCTTCCTGGCCGGACAGCGACAGGCGCAGATCACCGCCATCCCAACCGGTGCCCTGACTGGCATAAAAGTCGTTGATGCCACGCTGGCCGCGCGTGATCTTCAAACGCGTGCCATGGCTGTCGGCCGGGTGGCGGGTGATGATGTTGATCACCGCCATCAGCGCGTTGGCGCCGTAGCTGACCGTGTTCGGGCCGCGAAATACCTCGATCCGGTCGATGTCTTCCATCGCTACCGGGATATCGCTCCAGTCCACCGTCGCCAGGCCGGCGCGGTACACCGAGCGGCCATCGATCAACACTTGCATGCGCCGTGCTTCGCTGGCGTTGGTGCCGTGGTAATTCACCGCCGGCTGATTGCCGTTGATGCTGCCAACCATCATCCCCGGCACCAGTCGCAGCAGCTCGCTGATGTCGCGGGCACCGCTGGCGCTGATCAGTTCGCTGTCGAGAACGGTCATGCTTCCGGGCACTTCCGCCGGCGTCTGCTTCAGCCGCGTGGCCGTGAGTACCTGCGGCAGCGTCTGGCTGTCGACGAACAGATCGTCCGCCAGCACTAGCGGGCTGAACAGCAGCGCCAGGAGCAGCGGCGAGCGCGGGGGAGGAGGGCCAGAAAACACGACACAGCCTGCAGAGAGAAGAATTGGCGCGCATGTTAACCGAGGGCGGCGACTTTTCCAGTGACGTTGCAGGCATTTTCCTAGGTTTTATTGGTCTTCTTCCTACAAATGTCGGTAATTGTTGCTGGGGCTGGCCGCCATCGGGTCGCCCCGTATAATGCCCGGCATCGCCACTGGTATGGATTAACGGATTGCATATGACTGAACAGCGCCCGATTGCGGTCCTGGGAGGCGGAAGTTTTGGTACCGCCGTGGCCAATCTGCTGGCCGAGAACGGCCATCAAGTCCTTCAGTGGATGCGTGACCCCGAGCAGGCCGAGGCCATCCGGGTCAATCGCGAAAACCCGCGTTACCTCAAAGGCATCAAGATTCTCCCGGGCGTGACTGCTGTCACCGACCTGCAAGCCACTCTCGATGCCTGCGATCTGTGCTTTGTCGCGCTGCCATCCAGCGCCTTGCGCACGGTACTCGCTGCCCATGCCGAGCGCTTGAGCGGCAAGATGCTGGTCAGCCTGACCAAAGGCATCGAAGCGCAGACCTTCAAGCTGATGAGCCAGATTCTCGAAGAGATCGCCCCGCAGGCGCGCATCGGCGTGTTGTCCGGGCCGAACCTGGCGCGGGAAATCGCTGAGCACGCACTGACCGCCACGGTGGTCGCCAGTGAAGACGAAGAACTGTGCAAAGCGGTGCAAGCCGCCCTGCACGGGCGCACCTTCCGCGTCTACGCCAGCGCCGACCGTTTCGGTGTCGAGCTGGGCGGCGCGTTGAAAAACGTTTACGCGATCATCGCCGGCATGGCGGTGGCATTGGAAATGGGCGAGAACACCAAGAGCATGCTGATCACTCGCGCCTTGGCCGAGATGACCCGCTTCGCCGTGAATCAGGGCGCCAACCCGATGACCTTCCTTGGTCTGGCCGGGGTTGGCGATCTGATCGTCACCTGTTCATCGCCCAAAAGCCGCAACTACCAGGTCGGCTTCGCCCTCGGTCAGGGCTTGAGCCTTGACGAAGCGGTGTCGCGTCTCGGCGAGGTCGCCGAAGGGGTCAACACCCTCAAAGTGCTCAAGGCCAAGTCCCAGGAAGTCGGCGTGTACATGCCGCTGGTCGCCGGGCTGCATGCGATCCTGTTCGAAGGACGCACGCTGGAGCAGGTGATCGGTCTACTGATGCGTGCCGAG
The DNA here is from genome assembly GCF_004307585.1 of Pseudomonas sp. Sample_20. Classification (NCBI taxonomy): domain Bacteria; kingdom Pseudomonadati; phylum Pseudomonadota; class Gammaproteobacteria; order Pseudomonadales; family Pseudomonadaceae; genus Pseudomonas; species Pseudomonas sp. Sample_20. The sequence goes on from NZ_RCOA01000136.1 coordinate 19,855, forward strand.
CCGAAAACCGACGTCGACTTTATTTCCACCAGCGGTTTCAACTGATTCAGCTGTTACACGGACAGGAAGCAAGCCATGAACGATCCGAAAAGCGAAACCCAGTACGAATCCATCCTCCTGCGGGTGTTGTGGATGATCGTTTATCTGCTGGTCTGGCAAGTCGCGCAGTTCATCCTCGGCGCGGTGGTCTTGGTGCAACTGATCTACCGCCTGATCTACGGCGCACCGAGCGCCAGCCTGATGAATTTCGGCGACAGCCTCAGCCAGTTCCTCGCGCAGATCGGCCGCTTCGGCACGTTCCACAGTGACCAGAAGCCCTGGCCTTTCGCCGACTGGCCAGCACCGCGCACCCCGGAAGGGGAAGCGCCGCACACCGTCGCCCCGGCCGCGCATCCGGTGCGCGATGAGGAGCCCAAACTATGAAACTGTGGGTATTGCGTCATGGTGAGGCGGTGCCTCACGGCTCGAAAATCGATTCCGAGCGCGAGTTGACCGAGCATGGTCGTAACGAAGTCCTGCGCAGCGCGGCGCATCTGATGGGCCAGCCGCTGACGGCGATCTACGCCAGCCCTTATCTGCGCGCGCAGCAGACCGCGCAGATTGTCCGCGAGGCGCTGGGGTTCGAGCCGGAGATCCGTACGGTCGACTGGCTGACGCCGGAGAGTGATCCGGACAAGGTCGCCGAGCAATTGGTGTCGGTCAGTAATGTTCTGCTGGTCAGCCATAACCCGTTGTTGGGCAATCTGCTCAGCTATCTGCAGCATGGCGCCGGGCATCCGCCGGAGCGGGTCAGTACGGCGGGGCTGGCGGAGCTTGAGCACAGTGAACTGCTGATTGGCTCGATGAAGCTCAATAGTCTCAAGCACCCTTAACGCCATATCCCTGTGGGAGCGAGCCTGCTCGCGAAGGCGGCGTGTCATTCACCCTTTTTGGGGCTGACATACTGCATTCGCGAGCAGGCTCGCTCCCACATTGATTTCTGCCAACCCATGAAATTATTTGTTTGAAAATTCCAACCAAGCACTTGCTTGGTTGACTACGCTTGCTCCAAACCAAAAAAACAGGAGCGAGTCGCATGTCTGCCGCCTTCCGTTTGCCGCTGGACGTGTTCTACGAACGGGAAGCCCGGCACCCGCGCCAGCGCTTTCTGGTGCAGCCCATCGGCGGTGGTCAGGTCGAGACGCTGACGTGGGCCGATGTCGGCCATCAGGCCCGCTGTGCGGCGCACTGGTTGCGCGCGCGGGAGCTGCCGCCCGGCAGCCACATTGCGCTGATCTCGAAAAATTGCGCGCACTGGATCATCGCCGATCTGGCGATCTGGATGGCCGGGCATGTGTCCGTGCCGCTGTACCCCAATCTCACCGCTGAATCCGTTGCGCAAGTGCTGACTCACTCGGAAAGTGCGCTGGCGTTCATCGGTAAGCTCGATGATTGGGCAGGCATGGCGCAAGGCGTGCCGACGGGTTTGCCGACCATCAGCCTGCCGCTGCATCCGCCCGGCGAGTTCGATTACAGCTGGGCGGACCTGCAGAGCTGTTCGCCAATCCAGGACGATCCACGCCCCGCCGCCGAACAGTTGGCGACGATCATCTACACCTCCGGCACCACCGGCCTGCCCAAAGGCGTGATGCACAGTTTCGCCAATCTCGGTTTCGCCACCAGTCGCGGCACGCAGCTGTTCGGGCTCAACGAAAACGATCGGCTGCTGTCGTATCTACCGCTGTGCCACGTTGCCGAGCGCATGTTTGTCGAGTTGGCTTCGATCTATACCGGGCAGACCGTGTTCTTCGCCGAAAGCCTCGAGACTTTCATCACCGATCTGCAGCGCGCGCGGCCTACGGCAATGTTCGGCGTGCCGCGTATCTGGACCAAATTCCAGATGGGTGTGTACAGCAAGATCCCGGCGCAGCGTCTGGATTTTCTCCTCGGGCTGCCCTTCATCGGCAAGCGGGTCGGGCACAAAGTGCTGGCCGGGCTCGGCCTGGATGCCTTGCGCGTAGCGTTGTCGGGCGCCGCGCCGGTACCGCAGACCTTGCTCGCCTGGTATCAGAAACTTGGCCTCGATGTGCTGGAGGTGTACGGCATGACCGAGGGCTGCGGCTATTCGCATATCTGCCTGCCGGGGCGATACAAGCAAGGCTGGATTGGCCAGCCGTGCCCGGAAGTCGAGGTGCGCATCGATGAGTCCGGCGAGGTGCAGGTGCGCAGCCAGGCCAACATGCTCGGCTATTTCAAGGAACCGCAGAAAACTGCCGAGACGCTGACCGCCGACGGCTTTCTGCGCACCGGCGACAAGGGCGAGCAGGACAGCGAAGGGCGCCTGCGCCTGACCGGGCGACTCAAGGAAATCTTCAAGACCAGCAAGGGCAAATACGTCGCGCCGGCACCGATCGAAAACCGCCTGGCCGTGCATTCGCGCATCGAACAGGTCTGCGTGGTCGGCGATGGCCTGAGTGCACCGCTGGGGTTGTGCGTGCTGTCGACGGCCAATCAGCAAGAGCCTCGTGCCAGTCTGCACGCCAGCCTGGAAAAATTGCTGGAGGAGGTCAACGCCGCCCTCGACAAGCACGAACGCCTGCACCGACTGGTGGTGGTCAAGGACAGTTGGGCGGTGGACAACGGCTTCCTCACGCCGACTCTGAAAATCAAACGCAACGTCATCGAAGACCGCTACGGCGCACGCTTCGAAGAATGGAGCGCGCGCAGCGAGGCGGTGCTGTGGCAGGATTGAGCATCGATTACAACAACAAAGGAAGTCTGCGATGAGCTTGTGGCGTACTACTCCCGACATCGAACAGTTGAATGCGATCCAGAAGAACACCATCGGCGAAGTGCTGGATATTCGTTTCGAAGCCTTCGACGAACAGTCGCTGACCGCGAGCATGGTCATCGACCATCGCACCCACCAGCCTTACGGTCTGCTGCATGGCGGCGCATCGGTGGTACTGGCGGAAACCGTCGGCTCGATGGCCAGTTATCTGTGCATCGATGCCAGCAAGTTCTATTGCGTCGGCCTGGAGATCAACGCCAACCATTTGCGCGGTTTGCGCAGTGGGCGGGTGACGGCGGTGGCCACGCCGATTCATATCGGGCGCACCACGCATGTCTGGGACATCCGTTTGACCAGCGACGAAGGCAAGGCCAGTTGCGTATCGCGCCTGACCATGGCGGTGGTGCCGCTGGGGGAACAGCCGCCGCTGCGTTGACATCTATCGGGTTCCGTCAGGTCGAGCCCTCACCCCAGCCCTCTCCCAGAGGGAGAGGGGGCCTACCGTGTGGTTTTCGCGATCCTCGTCGACCTGATAATTCGAGTCGAGCTCAGGTCCCGGACACTCCCCCGATCTGCTCCCTTTCCCCCTCGCTCCCTTGGGGGAGAGGGCTGGGGTGAGGGGGCAGCGGTCTCGCTGATACACATCACCCTGACCGGACTGTCATCATTCCTGGCACTTACAGTCATTGCTGCGGTGCCGGCTCTTGCGGACAATCAACGCCACGTTTCCCGCCCATGGATTTGCCCGCATGTCGCAACCGATCTTTTTCGCCCACGCCAACGGTTTCCCCTCGGGGACCTATGGCAAGTTGTTCGCGGCGCTGGCGCCGGAGTATCGGGTCGCGCATCTGGAGCAGCATGCCCATGACCCGCGTTTTCCGGCAGACGACAACTGGTACAACCTGGTCGATGAACTGATCCATCACCTGGAGCAGCAGGAACAGCCGGTATGGGGCGTCGGCCACTCCTTTGGCGGTCTGCTGCACTTGCACGCGGCGTTGCGCTGTCCCGAGCTGTATCGCGGCGTGGTGATGCTCGACTCACCGGTGCTGACCCGCACCGATCAGTGGGTGATTCGCGCGGCCAAGCGCTTTGGTTTCATCGACCGGCTGACTCCCGCCGGGCGCACCCTCGGACGCCGTGAAGAATTCGCCGATCTCGACAGCGCGCGCAGTTACTTTTCCGGCAAAACCCTGTTTCGCGGCTTCGATCCGGAATGCTTCGATGCCTACCTGCAACACGGTTTGCATCAGGTCGACGACAAGCTGCGTCTGCGTTTCGACCCGGCCACGGAAATCAGCATTTATCGCGGCGTGCCGCACACCAGCCCCGGGCGCACCCGCCAGTTGCAGGTGCCGCTGGCCATCGTGCGGGGGCACAAGAGCCGCGTGGTCATGCGCCATCACACACGTTTCGTCTCGCGCCTGCCCCAAGGCGAGGCGCTGAGCATGCCTGGCGGGCACATGTTCCCGCTGGAGCGTCCGCAGGACACGGCGCGGCTGCTCAAGAATCTGTTCATGCGCTGGGAACAGCGGCAGAACAAGGATTGCGCATGAGCCCGACCTGCGAAGAAGTGCGCCTGAACCTGCCGCACATCGAATTGGCCGCGCATATGTTCGGCCCCGAGGACGGCCTGCCGGTGATCGCGTTGCACGGCTGGCTCGACAACGCCAACAGCTTCGCCCGGCTGGCGCCCAAGCTTGACGGCTTGCGCATCGTCGCGCTGGACATGGCCGGCCACGGTCATTCCGGGCATCGGCCAAGCGGCGCCGGTTATGCCTTGTGGGACTACGCCCATGATGTGTTGCAAGTCGCTGAACAACTGGGCTGGAAGCGTTTCGGCCTGCTCGGGCATTCGATGGGCGCGATTGTCTCGATGGTGCTGGCCGGTTCGCTGCCCGAGCGCATCAGCCATCTGGCGCTGATCGACGGCGTGATTCCTCCGACAGACAAGGGCGAAAACGCTGCCGAGCGCATGGGCATGGCCTTACAGGCGCAACTCGCTCTGCGGGACAAGCGCAAACCGGTCTATACCACCCTCGAGCGAGCCATCGAGGCACGGATGAAAGGTCTGGTGGCGGTCAGTCGCGAAGCCGCTGAGCTGTTGGCCCAGCGCGGTTTGATGCCGGTGCCCGGCGGTTACACCTGGCGCACCGACAATCGCCTGACCCTGCCATCGCCGCTGCGCCTGACGGAAGAACAGGCGATGGCGTTTGCCTCGCGCGTCAGTTGCCCGGCTCATCTGGTGGTCGCGGCGGATGGCATGTTGGCCAGGCATCCTGAGTTGCTGGAGCGTCTACCCTTCAGCCACGAACAGTTGCCGGGCGGGCATCATCTGCACCTGAATGATGAGGCTGGCGCAGGTCTTGTAGCAGACTGTTTCAATCGCTTCTTCGCCATGCCTTGACTTGCTACCGGCAACTGCCGAGGCTGGGCGGGTTGAAACAGGAGACAAACTTGATGGATTTCTATACCGCTGCGACCCCGACCCGCCCAGCCATGACCGTCCGGTGAGCCTGACTATGCGGCCACTCAGTCTTTTCGCGCTGTGCTGCTTCAGCTCCTTGTCCTTCGCTGCCGATGTGCCGGGCAGCCAGGATCTGCAAATCGTGCCGCGTCTGGCCGACGCACAGATCGTCGACTATCGCCCGGCGGCCGAGCTGGAGCGCATCTACCCGCTGGGCTCGATCCGCAAGATCAGCGGCCAGTTACGCTTCGACGGTCAGGTCACCGCCCGCGGCCAGACCACCTCGGTGACTTACGAGTTGCCGCCGGAACATTCCGCCACCGAAGCCTTCACCGCCGCCCGCGAAGCCCTGCAACAGCAGGACGCCGAGTTGCTGTTCTGGTGCCAGGCCCGCGATTGCGGCGAAAGCAGCCTGTGGGCCAACGAGGTGTTCGGCAACGCCAAGCTGTATGGCGCTGACGAGCAGCAGGCTTATCTGTTGCTCCGGCTGGCGGCGCCAAAGGACAACACGCTGGTGGCGCTCTACAGCATCACTCGCGGCAATCGCAAAGCCTATCTGCATGTCGAACAGTTCGAGGCGACTGCGCCGTTGGGCGAGTTGTTGCCGACCTCGGCGACCCTGCTGCGCCAGTTGAAAAGCACTGGTGAGCTGGATTTCCCGAAACTGGTCGAGGAGCCGGATGCCACCTGGTTGCGCCTGATATCCCGTGGCCTGAATCTCGACACGACCTTGCGGGTCACGGTTTCCGGGCCCAAGGCCGAAGCCTGGCGCCAGGCGTTGATCACTCAGGGTGTGCGGGCGGCCCGGATGGAAACCGGCAATCTCGAAGGCTCTGGCCTGCGCATCGACCTGTTGCGATAAGCTGTGCCGGGCGAGCATGCACGCAGTGTTCGCCTACTCTTTCGCTGACTGACTTTGCCGAGACTTCCCATGCTCAATAACGATCGCCTGCTGGTGCAGATTCTGCTGCTGGTGTTATTCGGTGCCAGCCTGTGGGTGATGGCGCCGTTCTGGTCGGCGCTGTTCTGGGGCGCGGTGCTGGCGTTCGCCAGTTGGCCGCTGATGCGTTTGTTGACCCGCGCGCTCAATGGCCGCGAATCGCTGGCCGCGTTGATCCTGACACTGGGCTGGATGTTGCTGGTGGCGGCGCCGCTGGTGTGGCTGGGTTTCAATCTTGCCGATCATGTGCGCGATGCCACGGCATTCATCAAGGATGTGCAGGTCGACGGTTTGCCGGAAGCGCCCACCTGGCTTGGCAGCGTGCCATTGGTTGGTGAGCGACTGGTGGCGATGTGGGACAGCATCGATCAGCAGGGCGCGGCGTTGATGGTCTCGATCAAGCCATATCTGGGCCAGGTCGGTAACTGGCTGCTGGCGCGCAGTGCGCAGATCGGCGGCGGGATTCTCGAGCTGACGCTGAGCCTGGTGTTCGTGTTCTTTTTCTACCGTGACGGGCCACGACTGGCGGCGTTTGTGCACAGTCTGCTGCAGCGCTTGATTGGCGATCGTGCCGGTTATTACATCGAATTGGTGGCGGGCACGGTGCAGCGGGTGGTCAACGGCGTGATTGGTACGGCGGCGGCGCAGGCGGTGCTGGCGTTGATCGGCTTTTTGATTGCCGGGGTTCCTGGGGCGCTGGTGCTGGGGATCGTCACGTTTATGCTGAGTCTGATTCCGATGGGGCCACCGCTGGTGTGGGTGCCGGCTACGGCTTGGCTGGTGTGGAAGGGGGAGTACGGGATGGCGATCTTTCTCGGGATCTGGGGGACGTTCATCATCAGTGGCGTGGACAATGTGCTCAAGCCGTATCTGATCAGCCGTGGCGGTAATCTGCCGTTGGTGATTGTGTTGCTCGGGGTGTTTGGCGGGTTGATTGCGTTTGGCTTTATCGGGTTGTTTATTGGGCCTACTTTGTTGGCGGTGGCTTATAGTTTGTTGACGGATTGGAGTAAGAGTCAGGCTCGGGTCTAGCGGGGGGGCTTGGCGGCCTTTGGGCCGACCAGGCTCTTGGGGTTTTGGGTGAATATCCGTTTCTGCGGGTGTTGCTGATTACGGTTCCGCCCTTACGGCGGGTCACCTTTTTCAAACGCCAAAAAGGTAACCCAAAAGGCTTGCTCCTACGTTCGGCCCTCGCAGGCTCGGGTCCCTTCGCTCCGGGACTGATCCGGGCGCAGCGGCTACGGTTTGCTTCGCTGCACCTCCTTCCGCTGTGTCTGGCTGCGCCAGACGGTCGCTGCGCTCCCACGCCCGGATCAATCCCTCCACTCAGCCTTCCGACGTCGCCGGTGGATCAAGATCAAAAGCACTCGAGCTTGCGCTCATTGTTGAGTGGGGCGGCTTCGCCGCGGGCAGCTGCGCTGCTTTGCTTTGGCTTTTGATTTTGTGGGAGCGAGCCTGCTCGCGAAGGCGGCTTGGCAGCCACCCATATCTCTCTGAAACCACTCGATCCCTGTGGGAGCTGGCTTGCCAGCGATAGCGCCCCCACATCCAACCAATATCTGCCGAATACACTCAGTTTCATTGTGGGAGCGAGCTTGCTCGCGAAGAGGCCGATACATTCAACAGATGCATTGAATCATCAGACGCTTTCGCGAGCAGGCTCGCTCCCACTTCAAGTCGGCTGGGCCTCAGCCTCGTGGCAACCGGACAACGGCGGTCAGCCCGCCACCCGGCGTTTCTTCCAGATCCAACCGCCCACCCAGCCGCTGCGCGGCTTCGCGGGCGATGGTCATGCCCAGCCCTACGCCGCCGGAGTTGCGGTTGCGCGAGCCTTCCAGTCGGTAAAACGGCTCAAACACCGCTTCACGCTGGTCCTCAGCAATCCCCGGCCCGTGATCAATCACCCGAATCAGCAATTCCTCACGCTGTTCCAACAGTTCAATCCGCGCCTGTCCGGCGTAACGCAGGGCGTTGTCCAGCAGGTTGTTGATGCACGAGCGCAGCGCCATCGGTTGTACTGGCAAAGGCGCGCAGTGGCCGCTGGCCTGTACATCGGCGCCCTGGTCCTGGGCGTTTTCGCACAGCGATTCGACCAGCGCCTGCACGTCCAGCAACTGCAAGGCTTCGCTGGTGCGTTGTTCGTGCAGATAGGTGAGGGTGGCGTCGAGCATGCCGATCATGTCGTCCAGATCCTGGCGCATCTGGCTTTGCAGCTTGTCGTCGCTGATGTTTTCCAGACGCAGTTTCAGCCGTGACAGTGGCGTGCGCAGGTCGTGGGAGACGGCGCCGAGCATGCGCGCGCGTTGCTGGACCTGTTCGCGGATGCGCCGTTGCATGAGGTTGAAGGTGTGCGCCGCTTGCCGGGCTTCGCGCGGGCCGGATTCGTCGAGGGGGTCGCTGTCTAGGTCTTCGCTCAGGCGCTCGGCGGCGTCGCTCAGGCGCTGGATCGGCCGGGTGAGCAGTTTGGCACCGTACCAGGCGGCGATCATCAGCGTGATGAATTGAAAGGTCAGCGGTACCACCGGGCCACCGAACCAGGGGCGTGTTTGCCTCGGTGGGTAAGCGGTGTTGTGCAGCGGCGGTTGGCCGTCGATGTTCGCTGAGAACTCGGGCGGTGGTGGGGGCGGAGGA